>CAYLSJ010000171.1:0-2869 GCA_964386655.1 uncultured Candidatus Bathyarchaeia archaeon
CTCGAATCATAGGCGTGATGGGTTGTTCTCTGAAGCACGGCACGTGTTTACTTATGCACATGGTGGTTGACAAGAGGGATAGAAAGAGAGGGATAGGTTCTGCTTTGACCAAAAAGGCAATTGATTACGCAAGAGAAAATGGAGCGATTAAAGTGTGGCTGGATACCACTCCGAGGCTTAAGGAAGCAATATCTCTCTATGAAAAACATGGATTCGTCAGATGCGGTCATCGCAAGAAACATTACTGGGGGGAGGACGTCTACCTTTATGAACTCATGCTTTAGTTTTCATGAGAACATCATCATATTGTGAATTCCCATTCACACCAAACGTTCTTAAAATGCTCTTCAGGCGGTGCAACGCGGCAGCGGACTTTGATGCTTGGGTTGAATTCTTCGGCGAAGGCTTTTAGATAACTTAATCTCACGTTGTTGCAAGGAAATACGCTCAGAGCCTTGTTGATTCTTGTCTCCTGCACTCGACACTTGGTGACTCTGTAGACTCCCTTGGACGCTGTAGACTCCATTTGTTTCTCTTCTTGATAGAGCGACCAGCTTGTGTTTCTCAGAGCGTGCATTAATGCTGGGATGTCGGTTTTCTCGATGTGCAGCAGGTTCTTGAGTTCTCGTGCTTCGAGTTTGCCTAGAATCTTCCAGCAGTTTGTGTCGATTTGTGTTGCTGCTTCTGTTCCGAATTTTTCCTCAATGCCCAGAAAGTACAAGCCGTCTACACGCCAGAGATTTCTGGTGTGCATGTGTAAGAGGCTGAGTAAAGTCTTTTGGGGCATTTTTTTCAGCATTTCGTAATCTTCTTTGGTTAAGCCGTTCATTTCAAATCGACCCTGCAAAACACAGTCCATAGGACGCTTAATATTTAAACAGTTAGACCTGAGGTATATTCAGTTGGGATGCCCTCTTGGTAGAAATCGTCTTTCAAGTTGACAAAACAGCCATCGCTTACATCATGCAAACAAAGGCTGTCAAGGACTTCGGCATCAACAGAGAGGAATGGAACACGCTACTGAGAAACATGTATGAAAACCAGCCTAACCCATTAGTTGACAGAATTCAGGATGATTTGGAAGAAGAATACGCTGCAGCCCAGCAGCTCAAACCAACCGTCGAAAGCGAATGGAAACAGCACGAGAAAAACGTGCTCACCTGGCTTAAGGAATTGACTAACTGGGATTTCAAGGAGCCAACTGTCAAAGTATGCGTTGTCCCTTTTCCAGCGGGTCAGACTCCGTTCAGAAATATTCCCTTGATTGTTGTTGGCAATATTCGGAAAGGGTGGCGTTACCCTGAAACCATAGCTCATGAACTTGCCCACATCCTGTTCAACCAGAACGCAATGTTGGAAAGCGAAATAGAGCATCCCTATGTACAGTTGATTGAAGAGGAAATCGCTGTGAGACTCAGAGCAAGGGCTAGATACTTTGATTACGAGATACCCTCGTTCGCCGACTGGGCTCATAAAGCTCAGAAGAAAGAGGATAGCTGGAAACGTTATCTGAAGCATACTAGGGACTACAGGGACATAGCCGAATTCATCAAAGAAAACGAGAATACCAGATAGTTTTAGAAAGCTCAATAGCGCAAGCAAAATGGGAAGAGAACAGCATGATTCAGATAAAGCAGGCTACAGCCAAGGATTTGCAGCGTCTTCGAGACTGCGAAATTCAGATTTGGCAAAGCCTCAGAGAATGGCTGCCAGATTCATTTGTCAACCCGAACATAGATTCCATTCAGCGCCCAGAGTATTTGCAGAACTGGCAGCAGATGCTCCAAAACAAAGAAGTCATTTATCTTCTGGCAGAAGAGAACAAGGAAGTCATTGGAATGGCTACAGGAAGAGTCAGAGAAGACGGAGTTGGCATGCTCGGATTCCTAGGCGTCAGGAAATTGTGCCGCAAGAAAGGCGTGGGCTTAGACCTGCTCAAGAGATTCCTGGAAGAAGCAAAGAAAAGAAATGCTCACAAGGTTTGGCTGTTCACGTCGCCTAACCTGCAATCAGCTATAAGACTGTACGTCAAAACTGGATTTGTGCCCGAAGGTTACATGAGGCGGCATTCCTACGGCTTAGACCTTATCATCTACAGCAAGTTTCTAGACGACGGCAAATGATAGGCTGAAGTCACGTGTGCGTTTTCATCCACTTCGCTGCTTCGCCTAGTAGTGGGTTCGGCGACACGTCTATGACTGGAATGTCCAAGGTGCCCACGCGTATTGACTGCTTGTATTCGGGCATCACCGCGTAGACTACGTCGGACCAGAATATTCTGCCTTTAACGTATTCGTCTATGAGAAGGTCTGTTGAAGGCGACACAGGACTGTAAGAGAAGACGACACCTTCTGCCCACTTCAATATCACGGATTCGCCACTGCTCATGATAACAGCTACAATTCGGGACAAGGCTTCAACAGTCGGATAGCGAGTGCACTCTAAAATCACTAATTCTTTAGGAGAACGACACACAATGTTCACAGCATATCACACTCTTACCATGCTGGTTTTGTACCACTCTGAAAAGGATGTTTGCGCTTTTTAAGTCTTCGACAGTCAGCATCATCACATCTTGACTGCGAGAAAGTGAAACAAGGAGTGCCATTTACATTAGGCATTCTTTCAGATAGTCGTCTAATGTCTTGGCAGGAACCACTTGTACCTTGTAGTCCTTCGCATCCAGCGAATACTCGTAGTTCTTTTGCGGCACGACTACTCTCTGGAAGCCCCAAGCTTCAGCTGCCTTGATCTTCTCGTACAGCCCGCCTACAGCAGTAACCATGATTTGGTCGCCGACCCCTAAATTAATCTCACCTGTGACAGCCACATCCTGCCTTACAGGTCGACCTTCAATCAGTGAGCATAA
>CAYLSJ010000172.1:0-2869 GCA_964386655.1 uncultured Candidatus Bathyarchaeia archaeon
CATGATAGCAGGTCTGATTGAACCAAGCCAAGGCGAAATCTACATCGACAACAAATCAGTCAACAAATTGCCGCCTGAAGACCGAGGCATAGGCTTTGTCTTTCAGACTTACGCCTTGTTTCCACACATGGACGTCTGGGACAATGTCACATATGGACCCCGAGTGAAAGCTTGGGAAGAAAACAAAGGTGAGAGCATTGGACGCGAAATGCTCGAGATGGTACGCCTTTACGAACGAAAAGACGCCTTGCCACATGAACTAAGCGGCGGCATGATGCAGCGTGTTGCCCTGTCAAGAGCGCTTGCGGCAGGAGCCAGATTGCTTCTCTTAGACGAGCCTTTGGGTGCCCTAGATGCGAAAATACGACTTGAGCTTCGATATGAATTGCGCAGGCTAGTTAAAGACCTAGGCTTAACCGCCATACACGTAACTCACGACCAAGGCGAAGCTATGGCTATCTCAGACAGAATAGCTGTTATGAAGAAGGGCAAGGTTCTGCAAGTGGGAACGCCCCAGGAGCTATACACGAGTCCGCAGCATATTTTTGTAGCTAACTTCATTGGAGAGAACAATTTTCTTGAAGGTCATGTCAAAAAGAGAAGCGACAGAGAAGTTCAGATCGAGCTGCGAGGTGGACTCGTAGTCTCAGGGCCTGACACATCTGTGAAGGTGGGTGAACGAGTGGTTCTGGCTGTTCGACCAGAAACCTTTACAATTGAAAAAGGACAGAAGAAGAGGACTAATTCGTTGTTAGGCGTTGTGGAAAGAGTGCGATATGAAGGCACTAACATACGCTATGAGGTCAGGCTGGAAAACGAAGATGTCGTGCTCGCCGTGCGTCCTTCACTTACAGAGGAATGGTTCAACACTGGCGACAAGGTCACACTTAGTTTTCAAAGCGAGAAAAGCTACGTGTTTCCATATCCAAGTCGAGGATTAAGGGAGGAATTAGCGATTGAGTGAACTCTTAAAATGGTTTGAGAAACGCCGCGAATCAAAGGCAATATCCTTGATGCAGCAGCATCTGGCACTTACTATGACAGCTGTTGAAGATCTTGAAAGAGCAATCAAGGCGTCGGTCAGCCTTAACGATAAAGACTCACAAGCTGCAGTTGCTAGAGTCACAAGTTCTGAACGCGAAGCAGACAAGTTGAGGCGGGCTGTGATGACTGAGCTCGCTCGGGGAGAGTTGCCGTCGACAGACCGTGAAGACTTGATGCATCTAGTTAAACGTGTAGACATGGTTGCCGATTGGTGCAAGGAATCAACCCGTGTGCTCTTAGCCATCCCCATGAAAGATGTACCCGACAGTCTTCGTCAAGCTGCAGTTGAAATGGTTGGAGGAGTCAAAGAATGCGCCAAAGCATTGCGCAAAGCAATTAGCCGCATGGCAGACAAGCCTGAAGAAGCATTGCAAGCAGCAGATGAAGTGGAACGACTGGAAGAAAGAGTCGACGACCTTTTCGAAAAAAGTCGGCAAGCACTAGGCAAAGAAGAAAAACTCAAAGTTGGACCTGCCATACTGATGAACGAATTATATGAGGCTATCGAAATGGTAGCTGACTGGTGCGAAGACGCCTGCGACCAGATAAGAGTGATAATGATAAGATGAAAGCTGTGATTGGTGAAAGAAGTTGTCAAGCATCGTGATAGACGTATCCGAGCTGCGTAGCGCAGAGAGCGAGCAAATCAAAGAGCTTGAGAAATTCCTGAAGGACAAGGTCAAAGCCGAAATCGATGTCGCTGACCGAGAAATCACACTGAAACCTGCAGAGAAGGGCGAGATGCCTAAGAAAGACTACATACGAGTGCTCCTGAAGAAGTTTTTACACAAGGCTGAGCTAAGAGAGGATTTCCGGGTAATAGCTGGCAAAGAAAACACGTTGATAATAAAGGAGCGAAAAATAGCTGCCCAGGCTGAATAACACTACCGCTTGCCTGTTCCTCTCTGCTTCCTTTCTATCGCTTCCTGCGCCTCAAAGAGCAGGTTGCGCGCTGTCCAAGCATCTTCGTAACTTTGCGTGTAATTTCCAACATGCATATTCTGTTTTGCGCTTCCGAGAAGTTGCTGAGCAGAGACTAAGGTTGACAGCAGCTCTGTTGCATACTTAGGTAATGAACCGTGTTTTAATGAAGCAGATTCCAGCCTATCTTTTTGCATGATTGCCAGCAGGAAAACAGCATATTCAGCTTCAGACGTAGCCCACCACAGATGGTCTGACATGGTCTTTTCATCATTGTTGGCTTGCGATTTTATGGAATCCTCCAGATGCCTCAAAGCAGCTGTCAAAGCAGCGTCAATCTTGTCCTGCTGCATATCAGATCCAGCTCTGGCAGCTATTTCTCAACTGTGACTCTGCTTGCGCCAGCTTCCTTCTCCACACGAATCACGTGTTCTGCTTTTTCAGCGAAGACTTCACTGTGAGTCACCGCGATTATCTGTTCGATAGCCTTTAATCTGGACACTGCCTCTGCAAGGCGGTCGATGGAGCCATCCTCTGGGCCCAGACTCTCAGTTGGTTCATCAAGAAGCATCATGTAAAGCCCATGTCCAGTCCTAGACTGCATGATGAGCTGACCCATACCCAAGCGATATGCAAAGGCTAAGAGAGTGCGTTCGCCCCCAGAGAGATTCGCCACTTCCCGTTCAAATCCTTCTTCACCCTTGACAAGGGGCGAGTAAGTCTCGTCCACTTTCACTGTGAGCGCTGGACCTGCTCCGCCGACCAACTCGTCGAGAGACTGCTGAATCATGCGTTGAAGATAAGTCACGAATTCGCTGCGCATTTTAGGCTGGATGCTTCTGTAGGCGTCTCGAATGCCCCCTGCGATTTCTAACAGATTTTCGATGCGCTTTTTGCGTTCAAG
>CAYLSJ010000173.1:0-2838 GCA_964386655.1 uncultured Candidatus Bathyarchaeia archaeon
AGTGTCCCAGTGAAAGGAATGCTCCGCCTAGCCCGGCCAACATTCCACTGATTATTACACCGAGGTATTTTGTTCTATGGACGTTTATTCCAGCTGTGTCCGCTGCATCTGGGCGTTCACCCACGGCTCTTATCCTTAATCCTAATGGGGTTTTGAACAGGACGATGTAGGAAATCACTGTTATGATGATCATTAGGTAGACCAAGGGTGTGTGGGTTCCTATTATATCTCCGATGACGGGTATATCCTTCAAAAGTGGAATGGATATCTCTGGAAGCCCTGATACGCTTTCAGATGCTCCTCTTGAGCCCCACAATACTTGGCTCATATAAGCAGTAAAGCCCAAGGCGAAAATGTTTATCCCTGTGCCACTTACGACTTGATTTCCAGCAAATCTAACGGTTATGACCCCATGAAGCAATCCTAGCAACCCTCCGATCAGTACGGCTGCAAGCACTCCAAGCCACGGGCTGCCTGAGAAGAAGCTGACAGTTACGCCGGTGAAAGCGCCGGTGAGCATCATGCCTTCTAGCCCGATGTTCACGATCCCAACTCTTTCTGAAAAAATGCCACCAAGCGCTCCATAGGCTATTGGAGTTGCCATCCTAAGCGTTGCTGCAAATAACCCAACATTGATTACGTCTATGAGTTCCACCATTTTATTCCACCTCGTTTCAGAATGTATCTAAACAGCATGGGCGCTGCCACGAATAAGATGACTAATGCCTGAAGAATAGACACTATGTCAAGAGGTACGTGCATAACCCGATTCATTGTTATACCGCCACTTCGTAGTGCGCCGAAAAGAACTGATGCTAGCAGGATGCCGACTGGGTTAAGGCCGCCCACTAGTGCTACAGCTAAGCCGTCCCACCCATATCCGGGAGAGAAACCCTCTATGAAACGTCTATGAACACCCAACACTTCGCCTGCTCCCCCAAGCCCAGCTATCGCTCCGCTGATAGTCAATGCCATAATCATGCCTTTCTTTATGCTTATGCCGCCGCTCTCAGCAGCGCTCGGGTTCAGCCCTATCGCTCTCACCTCGTAACCAATGGTGGTTCTGCACAGAGTGTATTGCGTGAGAACAGCCAACAGCACGGCTAAGACAATAGAGGCAGAGAGCTGGGTAGGCTGAAGAATTCGCGGAAGCTCAGCTGAAGGTGCAATCGAAACGGTTTGAGCCACCCAACCGGGTGCTTTAAACGGGTAGTTCACCAGATAGCTGGTCAGATATAACGCTACATAGCTTAGCATCATGGTTGTTATGACTTCGTGAGCTCCACGCTCTGCCTTTAAGACAGCTGGGATGAAACCCAACGCTGCGCCACCTAGAGCTCCAGCTATTAACGCAAACGGGATATGAATGAAGAAGGGCAATCCGTTAAAGGATATTCCGACTAACGCGGCGGTAAATGCGCCGACCAAGAATTGACCTTCAGCGCCTATGTTGAAGAGACCACACTTGTATGCGAAAAGGAATGCCAATGCAGTGAAGACTGTAGGAGTTGCCTGTGTAAGCGTTTGTCCTATTCCGAAAGTGTCACCAAACGCACCTGTTAGCATTACCCCGTAGACCTCTAAAGGAGAGTAGCCTGTCAACAATAATGTAATCGCCCCGACCACAAATGCCAACAGAATGGCGATTATCTGAGGAACTACCTTGGGCACTGATGCCTTCAACTCCTTGAGAAGGCTGCGAAGTAATCCTTGGGCCTTCAGACTCGCCCTCTTTTTCAGTTCAGCCAGATTTGCCACCAGCCATCAGAAGTCCAAGTTCAGACTCATTCGTTTTCTCGGGGTCCTTCACCGCCACTATTTGACCTTCATATATTACTGCGATTCTGTCGCTCAAAGCCCATATTTCATCAAGGTCAGCAGAAATCAATAGAACCGCACACCCGTGATTGCGCATTTCCACGAGTTTTCCACGGACGTATTCAGTTGCGCCAATGTCTAAGCCTCGAGTAGGCTGAGAAGCAATAATCAACTTTGGATTTCTGCTGAACTCTCTTGCCAAAACGACTCTCTGCTGGGTTCCGCCCGACAGATGTTGCGCCAAAGTGTCTTTATCTGGGGTTTTTATGGAGAACTCTTCAATCAGCCTTCTCGCATAGCTAGAGGCTTCTTCGATGTTGATCCTTATGAAGTTTGTCGCGAATGGCGGTTTATCATGACTTCCTAACATTAAGTTCTCCATCACTGAGAAGTCCAGAATCAATCCTCTTTTCTGTCTGTCCTCTGGGACAACGGAAGTGCCCAGCTGTATTCTTTTCTTCGGAGAGTCCTTTGTTGCGTCAATGTCATCGAGCAGGATTCGACCTGCTGTGATTTTTCGTAGCCCTGCAAGGGCTTCTACGAGCTCGGTTTGTCCGTTGCCTTCGACTCCTGCTATTCCCAAGATTTCGCTTGAGCGAACATCGAAGCCTATGCTTTTCAGTGCAGGTAGACCTCGATCGTCCACAGCGTCCACGTTTTCAACCTTTAAAACAACCTTTTGGATCTCTGGTTGTTCCTTGTTAAACTTGAAATGAACTTCTCTGCCTACCATCATTCTGGCCAGTTCACTCAGATTGGTCTCATTTACTTTGAAAGTTCCTACGATTTTGCCTCGCCTCAAAACCGTGATTCTGTCGCAAATCGCCAGAACTTCTCGAAGCTTATGAGAGATGAAAATAACTGTCTTGCCCTGCTGTTTCAGTGCTTGAACTGCTTTGAAAAGCTCCTGCACTTCCTGAGGCGTCAACACTGATGTCGGCTCATCCAGAATAAGAACGTCTGCCCCTCTGTACAAAGCCTTCAGGATTTCAACTCTTTGCTGCACGCCGACTGGCAACG
>CAYLSJ010000174.1:0-2832 GCA_964386655.1 uncultured Candidatus Bathyarchaeia archaeon
CTGTCGATGTTCCCCAAGCCACTTGTTCCACACGGAACGGAATCGACGGCGGCGCTTGAGCCAAGTCAACGGGCACAAACAGCAAGCCTAAGACGAGCATGAACGAGCTCACGAAAGCGATTTCACGGCGTCGGTTCATTTGGTGTGTCTCCCAACCAGTTCTTCTCTTTCGATTCTTCCGTCTCTCAGATAAACAATTCTGTCAGCCATATCCGCAGCCTCCCTGTTATGCGTAACCACTATGACTGTTGTCCCAAGCTCCTTGTTCGTGCTCCTCAGAAAAGACAGAATTTCCATCCCAGCCTTTGAGTCAAGATTCCCAGTTGGTTCATCAGCCAACACAATTCTCGGCGTGTTAACCAAAGCTCGCGCGATTGCGACTCGCTGCTGCTCGCCACCGCTCAAGGTCTTGGGCTTTCTCAGGTGCATGTCGCCGAGACCGACAACGCCTAGCATGTCGCTTATCTGTTTCATGCGCCTCTCTCTGGAGACGCCTTTAACGAGCATGGGAAGCTCCACGTTTCGCAGCACGTTGGAACGGTTAATCAAGTTATACGCTTGAAAAATGAAGCCAACCTTTTCGTTGCGCATCTGAGCCAAAGCGTATGAGTCCATCTTTGAAATGTCAATTCCATCAATCAACACGCGACCCGAAGTGGGACGATCCAGCGCACCTATAAGATTGAGCAGAGTCGATTTGCCGCAGCCTGAAGGTCCCATGACAGCCATGAATTCGCCTCTCCGCACTTTCATAGTCAACCCATTGATTGCTGGAACCACCACTGAACCAGTAGTGTATTTCTTGGTTACATCAATGACCTCAACAGCATAGCGTTCACTTTCAGTTGCCAAGCCCGCACGCATATCGTCTGTTTTCGCCCAATGAAACGATGGCTGCGTCAATGTTCTTGAGACAAGAAGAAGGCCTAAAGATCCGAGCAAGGCAACAAGTAGCCCTTGCAGCACCAAGGTTGATTGAACATTAGCTTCCCGGAATGCTCCTGCAATAAACGAGAATCCGAGCATAGCTTCAGCCACAACCGCAAGTAATGAAAAATACTTTGCCATCCGACTGTCCCTAAGAACGCCATACGCTCCTACAAGACTTGAGAAAACAATAACCATGCTCACGATGAGGCTGACGGGAAAAACGAAAATCAACGTGGAACCCTGCGAAACACCCAAGATAGAGGCGATTTCGATCAAGGCAAAAGCTGCCAAAACTACGATAGTCGCATCCTTGTCAAAAGACCTTGAAGACATCACTTTTGAAAGTCGCCTTCAGCTTTCACTTAGCGTTAGGCTTGAGCAGCAACTGCTCTTTGCTAATGTCTACTTCAGCTATTGAACAGTCATCGAAGACTTTGGAGACTCCTAGCACATCGCGAACAGTGACCTTGCCTCTATCAGCTTTAGCATAGACAGCATTCTCAAACACGACTTCGTTTTTCTTAAGAACTTTCAACTCGCACATTGATGATGCACGTCTCGAAAATGAGCAATGGCATCTGCTTTCCTATAAGGCTTCTTTCAGAATGTTGCCAGCTACATCCTGCGGCATATTAGAGCATGTCAATAGCCTAAGGTTGGCTTCTTTCTTCATTGTCTGTCAGAGCTTCAGACTAGCGAAAGCATGTTGTCCAGCGCCTTTCGCGCTTTTTCAGCAACTGGTTTGGGGACTGTCACTACGTGTTTTTCTTCTTTGAGCGCTAGGTACAAGCGTTCAAGTGTGTTGAGTTTCATGTTTGGGCATATTGCGCCGTCGTATGCCAGAATGAACTCTTTGTTAGGATTTTCTTTCTTGAGACGATGAATAAGACCGCTTTCAGTGCCGATTATGAATCTTTCTGAATTCAATTGTTGAGCATAATGACACATTTGAGAGGTGCTGCCGATGTAGTGGGCGGCTGCTTGAACCTCAGGCGTGCATTCAGGATGAACGATGACTGTGGCGTCAGGGTACTTCGCTTTCCAGAAATCAATGTCACTTCTTTGAAAGAGCACGTGTGTAGGGCAGAAGCCGCGTTCAGGAATTGGTATTATCTTCTTGTTCGTCTGTTTTGCCACGTACAATGCGAGGTTCTTGTCCGGTCCGAACAGCAAGGTGTCCGAGTCCACGGCCTTGATGACTTCAACAGCATTGGCTGAGGTGCAGCAGACATCGCATTCGGCTTTAACCTCTGCCAAAGTGTTAACGTAGAGTACAACTGGCAGTTTGGGATACTTGCGCTTCCATCTTCGAATTTCGTCTACCGTGAGCATTTGAGCCATTGGGCAGCGTGCGCCTTCGCTTGGCACGAGGACCTTCTTCTCCGGGTTAAGTATGACAGCATTTTCACCCATGAAATCAACCGCTGAGAACACGATTATTTTTGCGTCTTTTTCGTCCATGGCTCTTCGTGACAGCTCTATGCTATCGCCCACGTAGTCAGCGATGTCTTGAACTTCAGGTCGCTGATAATTGTGCGCCAAAATAACTGCTTTTTTCTCTTTTTTCAGTCTTAGAATGTCATCGATTAAGGTCAATTAATGAGTCCCTTCGCAGTGTTGGGAGAGAGGCTAACCGCAGGCAGGAATATAACATTATCTTCTGGACGGTGCGAACAGTGATACTGCCAGTAGTATAATTCCAGTTCTACGCTGTCATGAAGTGCTCGTATATTGGGTGTCCCTTGAATCGAAGCATTGTTTCTGACTTCTCAAACGTTCCACTGGGCAGGCGAGTGCAGATGGAATTCACGACGGCGCCTTCTGGAATAAAGCGCACTCCGTCAAGCAATTCGCCTTTCGTTACGCCAGACGCCGCGAAAACCGCCTCTTTGCCTCGTACCA
>CAYLSJ010000175.1:0-2825 GCA_964386655.1 uncultured Candidatus Bathyarchaeia archaeon
TAAGTTCCGAAATCCTGCTGACAGCATCTTCTCTACTAGTGTTTATGACTGCTGTCGAACCAAACTTCTTCGCGTAATCCAGTCGGTAGTCAATAACGTCTGTCACAAACGTCTCGAGTACGCCATGCGCTTTCACCGCTTGGAGTACCATCTGACCAATTGGTCCCGCACCGAGGATTGCCACAGAGTCGTGCACTGAAACTGCGCCACGTTTCGCAGCCATCATCCCAACTGCCAGAGGTTCAATCATCGCCCCCTCTTCAAAGGACATGCCGTTCGGCATTGGGTAAACGTTTTGTTCAGGGGCCGAAGCATATTCTGCGAAGGCTCCATCCGTGGGCGGAGCTCCATAAAACCGAACTTCTCTACATAGGTTGTACCGTCCTCCTCTACAATATTGGCATTTTCCACAGGTGAAACCTGGCTCGACGACAACTCTTTGGTCAACCTTGAGACGGCTGACCTTGTCGCCAACTTCGGCAACCTCGCCTGAGCACTCATGCCCCAAGATAATCGGTTTTTCCACAAGTAGAGATCCGATTTTGCCATATAGGTAGAAATGGGCGTCAGAACCACAGATCCCAACGCGTTTCATTCTTACAAGGACCTCGTTTGGGCCGATTCTGGGGATGTCAGCCTCCTCAATCCGCATGTCTAATGGTTTATGCAATACCGCAGCTTTCATCTTTCCCTCCATATTGAATCTCCTCCTCTCTCTATTCCATGGTTTCTGCTTGAAATAAATTTGCCTCTTTCTAATAACTTAGCGTCATCTTTATATGCACTTTACGAGACAATGTTGCTACGGGTCGGGTAATCTCATGAGGCGAACATTACTTCGGATGCGTCTCCCACTTGCAGTTTTCATCCTGGCAATTCTAGTCTTAAGCGTCGCCAGCTTCGCAGTCTTTAACTCTGTTTTTGCAGCGCACGTTGAGGGAGATCATTTTAAGCTGGAGACGAGATATGTAGACATAGACTTTCCCAGAAACTGGTATGCCTTTCCTTGGGAAGATAAGAACATCAGCGGCACCAAATATGGAATACTGTTAGCCCCTACGGAGCTCCGGGCAAGCATGTTTATCTTAGTCTATGATAAGGATGCTACAAAGGCATACGTGGAGCAAAATGGAATACTTGATGCTCCTTCGCTCGTAGTCTTTGAACTAGAAAGATTGTTCAATTGGACTCTGGAGAAAAGTGAGAACGCGACTCTTCATTTCCTCAAGAATGGAACAGTTGACGTATCTGGTTATACTTTAACCTATTCAACGGTCATGATGGAGAAAGGGTATGTTGACGATCAGGGCAAGAATTACAATTGGACTTGGACTTTCATGTCATACGTAAGCGATAAGATACTCCAAATTACCTATCATGGGGTGGAAGAGGACTATGGTAAGGCTCTCAATAGCTTCCAAGTTATACTCAATTCAACAAAAGTAAAATAGGGTGAACAAAAGATGGATATTGATCTTTCAAAATATAGCGGTATGATCCACCTAGCTTTGGGAGGTGGAATCTGCTTCTTTACCATGTACGTCCTCGTTTCCGTCTCAACGATGGGACTCCGCTTAATCCTGCATTATTTCAACTCCTTGGGCTTGCTCGCTTTCACCGAGTCTATGAACGCCACCTCTTTATTCATACTTGGAACTGCTTACATACCCAGTGGTTTCTTTGGCGGACTCTACACTGGCTACAAAATTAAGGAGAACCTCAGGATCACTTTCTTGTTTCCAGCTCTGATCGGATCTGCGGGATTGGTCATTTTGAGGTTTCTCTCCGGCTACACTAGTTTCTCAATCCTGAACCTCCAGCAGGAATTCCTCATTCCCATATTGGGCAATGTAGTCGGCTCTTACCTTGGTGGATATGCCATGAACTGGGAAATCGAAGAGATAGAGAAAACAACAGGTACTATCGAGTTTGACATGTCTCAGGTCGAGCCATAACCAGTATTGACAGATCATTTACATTTGTGCCTGTAGGACCGGTGAAAATGAGGTCGCCTAGTCCAGAGAAGAACGAATAAGAATCGTTATTTTTGAGATACTTCGACGCGTTCAGGCCCAGTTTACGCGCTTGGACCAAAGTATCCCCGTCCGCTATGGCGCCAGCAGCATCAGTCGGACCGTCAATCCCGTCCGTGCTTGCAGAAACAACGACCACCCCATCCATGCCCTCTATTTTCATGGATGCACTCAGAGCAATCTCTTGATTTCGACCCCCAACTCCTCCGCCGGTAACCGTCACTGTTGTTTCTCCACCCATTACAGCAGCGGCGGGTTTGGAAACAGGATTTCCCGACGCAGAGACCTCAAGCGCCAAAGAGCTGAGCATCAGACCTATGTCTCTTGCTTCTCCCTCAGCCAGCGAGGTCAAGAATATTGTATTCATTCCTCGGTGTCGAAGTTCTTGGACCGCAGCTAGGCTGGCTAGCCGATTATTGCCTATGATGATGTTGTGAGCTTTCTTAAAGACTTCATCTCCAAGTTTGGGCGTTTCGGCGATCAGTTTCTTCACTCCGCCAAGCAGAACTTCCTTGATTGATTTCGGGGATTTGGTCCATAGACTGTACCTTCTTAGAATATTAATTGCGTCTGCGAAGGTGCTTGAATCAGGAATTGTTGGACCTGAGGCTATAACGTCGAGGTTGTCGCCTATAACGTCAGAGAGAATCAGGCTGATCAGGGTTGCCGGGTAGGCTCTTTTGGCCAGCATTCCTCCTTTGAATTCAGAGATGTGTTTGCGGACGGCGTTGATCTCACTGATATTGGCTCCTGATCTGAGTAGCATTTCGGTCATTCTCTGTTCGTCATCTA
>CAYLSJ010000176.1:0-2810 GCA_964386655.1 uncultured Candidatus Bathyarchaeia archaeon
GTAACCGCCTCTTCTGTTGGCAAGCACAATGCTTCATCAAACGAGTTAGTGTGCAGAGATTGTGTGCCGCCTAAGACAGCGGCTAGAGCTTGAAAAGCTGTTCTAATGGCATTGTTGGCAGGTTGTTGCGCTGTTAAAGTGCAGCCGGATGTCTGCACATGCATACGCATCCACATTGAGCGTGGATTCTTTGCCTTGAATCGGTCGCGCATGATTCTAGCCCATATGCGACGTGCAGCTCTGAATTTGGCTATCTCTTCGAAGAAGTTGTTGTGACAGGCAAAGAAGAAGGATAGGCGACCTGCGAATTCGTCTACTTTCAAGCCTCTTTTCAATGTGGATTCAACGTAGGCTATGCCGTCGGCTAAGGTGAATGCTAATTCTTGAACTGCGTTTGACCCTGCCTCACGAATGTGGTAGCCGCTAATGCTGACAGGGTTCCAGTTTGGAACGTGGCGAGCGCAGTATTCAATAACATCTGTTGACAACTTCAGCGAAGGCTTCGGCGGAAAGATGCATAACTTCTGAGCAAAGAACTCCTTCAGGTTGTCGTTTTGTGTCGTGCCCGCAAGCTTCTCTCTGGGAACACCTTGCTTGTCACCAACGCATATGTACATGCCCAAAAGCATGGGTGCTGGACCATTAATTGTCATACTTGTGCTTACCTCGTCAAGTGGAATGCCATCGAACAAGGTTTCCATGTCATTCAAATGTGAAACTGCAACGCCGCATTGGCCGACTTCGCCTAGTGACATGGCATGGTCAGAATCATAGCCCATGATAGTCGGATAGTCAAAAGCCACGCTGAGCCCAGTTTCACCCTCTTTCAAAAGATACTTGAAACGCTGATTCGTCTGCTCTGCCGTACCAAAGCCAGCGAACATGCGCATAGTCCAAAAGCGACCACGATACATAGTGGCATGCACGCCTCGTGTGAACGGTGGCTCGCCGGGGAATCCCAGGTCCTTGGAGTACCCCATGCCTTTGATGTCTTCAGGTGTATACAATCGCTTAACTGGAATGCCTGAGACGGTTTCAAAGTTTTTCCGACGTTCAGGATTACGACGAAGCCAGTTTGGCACCGTTGTGCCTTCCCACTTCTGTGTTTGTTTCTTGATTTCTGCCAGTTTTCGTTGGTCAAACACTCTAGCTAAGCCTCCACATGGAGAAGGTTACATATCAACAAACAACCTATAAATGTATTTTACAGTCTACGAATCTTTGCAAAAGGTGCAATGCAATGAAGCTAATTGTGAGACAAATGACCAGAAAAGACCACAAACCATACAAGGAACTTTTCGACGAAGCCTATGACGAGTATTTGGAAAACCTTAGGCAGAACAACCCATTGCAGTATCAGAAGGAAAAACAAGACACGAGAAAAGTAACTCCCTCCCGATTCAACTTCTACCTCAAAACAGGAAGCAGCTTCGTCGCTGAGAAAGACGGCATAGTCGTTGGTTACGTAGCCGCTCAAGCAATCCCATATATGCGAGGCCATGATAAAACCCTCTGGATCGAATACATCGTCACAAAGAAAGAATATAGGCAACAGGGAATAGCAACAGCACTGTTAAGGAGGCTCAAAGACTACACCAAACAACACCAAATCGATTCAATCTACGCCACAATCAACCCAGACAACACTGCCTCGATAAAACTGCATGAAAAAACAGGCTTTAACGTCAAAAACTGGAAAACGGCATCCCTCAGAATAAGCCACTAACAATCATTCATTCCAGCCAACATAGAAGAAGTTGAACAGCACAGTTCAGCGCGTTCAACAACTTAAAAACACACACAGCCACAAGACCAAGTACATTAACATGTTAGTGTTACTTAAGAGGCAGTCATCACTAACAAGCACACAAATCTTCTTTCAAGCAACCAGCACCCCCCAACATGATAGAAGAAGGTATAAGGGGTATGGCGCCTTCTTCTCCTGAAATTCCTTTTCCCGCACCCTTTAGCTGCTCTCAACATTCAATCTGTCCATAAGTTTAGACACAAACATGTCAACACTCAACATCATCATCAACATTCACAACAAGCTCAAAAATGGCTTACATGTACGCAACATTTATAGGCTAAATAGCCACTTCAGATGTTTTGGCGAACAGAATTGACGCCACAATAACTCCATCCAAATACATGCAACCCACGACGTGCCCGTCCTGGGTGAAGGGTGGAGTGAGCTTTTCTCTGGCTCACAATGAACACCATGCAGACACCATTTAACCGAAAACATAGCCCACACTGTCCACGAAAACGTCAAACAGACACCTAAAATCCAAACATTAAGTAGGCTCGACACGCTACGCCGTCTGGAGAATGGCTCGGCTTGAGACGCCGACGAAGGGCGCGACAAGCGGCGAAACGCCTCGGGTAAGCGCACGCAGCTATAGAACCGAGGATACCCGAATGAGACTTCTCGTTGCATGTTCTTCGGAACATGTGACGCTCCGAAAGGACCGGGAACCCGCCGAACTGAAACATCTTACTAGGCGGAGGAAAAGAAAACAACAGTGATTCCCTGATTAGCAGCGAGCGAAAAGGGAAAAGTCCAAACCGAATTCCATGTGGAAACATATGGTAGATGTAGTGTTGTGGACCCAGCCTCCTCTTCACTGGCAAGGTTGAAGTGGCCTGAAACGGCCTGCCAAAGAGGGTGACAGCCCCGTAAACGTAAACTGGAAAGAGCTGGGCTGGAGTTCCTGAGTATCATACCCTGGCTTGGGTGTGAGAAACCGGAAGCCATCAACTTCCAAGACTAAATACGCCTCAAGACCGATAGCGCACTAGTACGGTGA
>CAYLSJ010000177.1:0-2720 GCA_964386655.1 uncultured Candidatus Bathyarchaeia archaeon
TTGATTTCATGAAAGCAAACAGTGAAGTGTGGGGTCAGGCTCTCGTTGATTTCGGTTACGATGCGAAAGAGTGCACACAATCGTATGCTACCGTGATGTTCAGAGGTAAGGTTTCATTCATCGATGATGCTGAACAAAAGCGAAAGGCATTCTTAATCATGAATGACCAGCTTAAATCCTCCCGTAAACGCTTGGAGAGAATCTTGAAGACAAAGCTGTCAAACACTGTGGTGGGCAGGATAGACATTGACTTCATGTCTGGGAAGAAATCTAAGGAAGTCACCATCGAGTGAGCGGTTTTCTGCTTTGGATAAGCTTATAAACTGTGTTGGCTTTCATATTTGAGGCATACAAGGACTTTGGGTTTCGTTGAGAAATCTTGTTCTTGTTGAATCAATAGTATAGGAGTGAAAAATCAGATGGCGTATGGACGTGAGCCCAGAGAAATGCACAAGGCAACCTGTGCGGACTGCGGCAAGGAATGCGAAGTTCCTTTCAAACCTGATCCGAGCAGACCTGTTTACTGCCGAGAATGCTGGGCTAAAAGAAGACAATCAAGGCCAAGAAGATATTAGAAATAAGCTTGCGCTTAACTAATAACTTCTGAAGTTTTCCAATTAGCTTCAACATTTTTGTTTTTTCCCTTTTTCCATTTGCAGTTGACGTGTCGAAAGTGAGAAAAGCCGCTGCTGACATAGAGAGACGACTCTGTGAGATGAAGAATATGATGACCACTCAAGACATAATGAAGCTCGCACTGAAGATGTCAGGTTTCAGAAGGATTCCCTCGGACAGTGCAATCTATGTAGAGGGCAAGGGCATAAAGAAAGTGCTCTTCGGCATAGACGCCGGAGTCCCAGAACTTCTGCTTGCTAAGCAAATGGGCTGTGACGCTGTGATTGCGCATCACCCTCAAGGCGATTCAGCGATCATAAACTATCATAAAGTGTTTGAAAGACATGTTGAGCAGATGATTGATGCAGGTGTGCCTCGGAAAGAGGCTGAACAAGCAGCGTTCAAGAAGCGTGATGCAATGGAAGTTGAGAATCACACGAGAAATTACGGTCACACAGTCTCTGTTGCACGATTGCTCAAGATGCCCTACATGAATATACATGCGCCTCTTGACGAAATCGGCAGACAAAGAATGACACGGCAGGTTGAGCTGGCAACTCGTAGAAATCCGAATGCCAAGGTTAACGATGTTGTTGCAGCGTTACAGAAACTTGCAGAATTCAAGAAAGCTCAAACTGAAATCAAGATTCGCGTCGGAAAAGCACCTAACAAGGCTGGCAAAGTGGTGGTCTCGCATGCGGCTGGAACCAATGGTGGCTATGAAGTCGCTAAGACGTATTTCAAGCACGGCGTCGGAACCTTGATCTACATTCACATAAGCTCAACTGACCTTGAACGCCTCAGAGCAGACGGTGTGGGCAATCTTATTGTCACAGGACACATCGCAAGCGACTGTGTGGGGATAAATCCCTTCCTGAAGGCACTCGAGGAAAGAGGAGTATCTGTTACACGAATCGGAGTAGTATCCTAGGGCTAATAGGCTGCATCATTAAGACCTTCTTCTACCTGGCTCCAGAAAACCATTGGAGCGACGTGTTCTAAAACGTGTTATTAAATGCCTCTGCCATGCTTGTTGCAGATGAGGATCGCTCAACATGAGAAGATGGCGCTTAGCGGTCGGCTTACTTGCTATTGCACTCATCGCTGTTGCTGGGATTGCTTTCTACTGGTTTTACGTCAACTCGCTGAATCTGGTGGAGCATGAAACCAATCGCTGGGCTGTGATAGAAGATACTGACCAGGATAGAATTGCGGTGGAACCTACAAGTGATCAGACTTGGTCTGAACTTGTCAAGCTGCATCAAAATGGAACACGCATGTGGATAGGCGGCATTGTTGAAAGATACAATAACAGATGGGGCTTTCGCTTCAAGCCCGACACGATCAAAATAGCACAGTTTACAGCAGAAGCACTCCAAACCAAACTTAAGCTCATAAGCTCAGACATCGATTATTGGGTTAACCTTGGCTACGCTTATGTCGGAGCCAAAGTCGTCGAAGTGCATTCTCCCTCATAAGCCTGAGGCTTGAAGCTAGATTTTCTTCTTAATCAGTAACCAGTTGTTCTCTTTGAAGTTTATCAGAGCATAGTTGCCCTTTAGCCTCGAGCCTTCCAAAATGAATTCAATCTTCTTGCCAGTGCGGTTCTTTAGCGTGTAGGTTCCTTTGTCCCAGATTTCCACGGTGCCAGCGCCATACTCGCCTTTCGGGATACTGCCTTCGAAATCAATGTAACTCAATTCGTGATCTTCAACCTGCACAGCAAGCCTTCTAATGCCCGGTTGAGTGGGCGGCTCTTTTGGCACAGCCCAGCTTTTCAACACATTGTCCAACTCTAAACGAAAGTCGTAATGAAGATGAGTAGCTTGATGCTTCTGTATGACAAACCTACCTGAAGAACTAGACATGACTCACACTTCAAGTCGAGATGGATAGTCGGCAAAATAAAGATTTATCGAATCGTTGACCCCGTAAAGAGTGCGGTCTCTATCTCTCGATTGTTTGAGATGAACAGACCGATATGCATATAAAGTTACGTCGTGTCGATATGTACATTCAAACATAACGGACACAGACACAAAGCGGAAACACGCAGGGTGGAAAAATGCAAATATGGCAAAAAATGCTGATAATAGCAGCTTTAG
>CAYLSJ010000178.1:0-2710 GCA_964386655.1 uncultured Candidatus Bathyarchaeia archaeon
AAACCTCGCTTTGTTTGTGGCTTCTGTGCTGATTTGGGCAAGTCAGAAACCTTCCATTAGTGTGGGCTCTGCAGGCTTCAACTATGCCATAGTCGCTGGCGTTATGATGGCTCTGGGCGCTGTTGCTTTCTATGTAGCCTTACAGACTGGGAAAGCCATTGTTGTTGTTCCATTGACTTCTCTTTATCCAGTCGTGACAATTATGTTGTCTTATTTGATTCTGCACGAGCAGATATCACTTACTAAAGGCTTGGGAATAGTACTTGCAGTGGTCGCTCTTGTCCTTATGGCACTGGAGTAGCGACCGCTCAATTCTGTTGGTTGGGTAGAATTTCTATGCCCCACACAAATCACGGTGTTTAGGCATGATAGCGCGCGCGATTTCGCGGATTCCTGAATGGGAGCGCACTCAATAGAACATCTCTTAAATTCGAAGTGACATTTATACCAACATTCTCATAATGGCACCCAATGTGGTACTTGGTATGTCTCAAAGAACAAAAGAAGAAGCCCTGAATTGGATTTCTCAGAATGAAACGCGGATAGCAGAGATAAGCGACAAGATTTGGGAGTGGGCAGAGCTGGGTCTGGTTGAGACCAAGTCTTCATCACTACTTGCCGACGAGTTGGAAAAGAACGGTTTCACCGTCCAACGCGGAGTAGCTGGAATGCCAACTGCTTTTGTGGCAAGTCATGGCTCTGGCAAACCTATCATAGGCATAATGGGTGAATATGATGCTCTCCCAGGATTGTCACAGAAACCTATAGCCAGGAAGGAGCCTTTGATAGCGGGAGGTTCTGGTCATGGGTGTGGGCACAATATCTATGGCACGTCTGGAATGGCTGGAGCTATTGCAGCTAAGATTGCCAAGGAAGCTGGCGGAATCAACGGGACGATCAAGTTCTTCGGATGCCCAGCTGAAGAGAATTTCAGTGGCAAATCCTTCATGGTTCGCGACGGAGTCTTCAACAAGGTCAACGCGGTGCTAGGTCATCACCCAGGCGATATGAACGCCGCCACATTGGGCAGCTGCAACGCGGTCAATTCAGCGAAATTCAGCTTCCATGGCAAGGCAGCACACGCATCCGGCGCGGAGATGGGGCGAAGCGCGCTTGACGCAGTTGAACTTATGAACGTGGGTGTGAACTATCTGCGAGAACACGTTATCGAAAAGGCACGAATTCACTACATAATTGATTCTGGAGGCGAGCAACCAAACGTGGTTCCCGCGTTCGCTCGCTCTTGGTACTATGTGCGAGCACCTGAAAGAGAGCAAGTAGAATCAATTTACAGGCGAGTAATCGACATCGCAAAAGGAGCAGCTCTCATGACAGGAACAGAATGTAATGTAGAGTATCTTGACGGAAACTACAATTACATCCCAAACCGCCCTCTGGCCGAACTAGTTGTCAAGAACATGCGTGAAATAGGCGCACCCAAATACACCAAAGAGGAGTATGCATTTGCCAAAGAAATCGCCAAAACCATCTCTGCTGAAGAGAAAAAAGACGCACTCCGACAATCAAAAAGACCAGGATGGGAAAAGCTGTTAGACGTTGATATAGACGACACTGTCCCAGATCCTTGGGGCGAAGGAGAAGTCAATCCTGGTTCAACAGATGTAGCAGAGGTTAGCTGGCAGGTGCCAACACTCGAGTTTTCAACGGCATCTGCTGTCTTGGGAATACCCGGGCACTCGTGGCAATCAACAGCGTGCTTCGGAATGAGCATAGGTCATAAATCTTTGATATTTGCCTCCAAGACAATCGCAACATCAGTTATTGACCTACTTGAGAATCCGGAAACACTTAGGAAAGCCCAGGAGGACTTCGCAACTAGGCTTCAAGGGCGCGTCTACAAGTCACCTCTGCCGGTAGATGCAAAACCTCCTCTTGAAGCATGGAAAAAATGAGAACAAACCTCACATGTGTGTGCAGATAGAATTTCTATCCCACACCCACAAGAAATCACGATGGTTAGAGCACATCGCCCACTGGCGTGGGCAAGGCAGACTGCTTTTCAGAAGTTGTTTTTTGTTAGTGTTTTTGGTTCTTTCCATTCTTCTCTGAGGATGCTGTAGAGATACCCGTCAGCCCATCTTCCAGCAGCGTTCCACAATGCTTTTCGCAGCGTTCCTTCTTTCTTGAACCCATTCTTCTCTAGGACAGATTTGGACGCCACGTTTTCCGTATCCACAACAGCCTGTATTCTCGGAATATTTTTGGTCAGAAAGAGGTAATCTGTTAAGACTTGAACGGCTTCAGTTCCATAGCCTCTGTTTCTGTGTTCTGTTATGATGGTATAACCTATCTCGACCCAGCCGAAGTTGGGTGCACTAATATAATGGACAGCTTCCCCAATTTTAGTCCCATCCTTCTTCTCGACAATGAAGTTCACCCATTCATGACCGTAGAGCTTATGCTCCACTATCTGAGGTTCAAGCTGGTTCCTTGAAGTCTGAAACGGGAAATTCGCATAGTCTCCAGCAAACCTTACATCGTTGAACCATTGCTGGAGCAAAGGAATGTCTTCTTTCTCCGCAATCCTAAGGTTGATGTTCTTGCCTTCAAGCAATTTTGGTCGCCAAGTCAAGATGATGATGACTAGTTCAGCTATAGCTTTTCCCATCGAAATCTTGGTTGGTTGGATAGAAATTCTATGCACACACACACTCAGCGCGCACACGCACAAAGAATTAAGTACAAAGTG
>CAYLSJ010000179.1:0-2699 GCA_964386655.1 uncultured Candidatus Bathyarchaeia archaeon
GGCTTGGCAATGTCTCTGCCCAAGTGAACACCTGTCTTCTCGTGGAAATCTTGAGTAGCCCTCATGCTTATCTGAATTATTTCGCCTTTTTCGCCAGCCACCACAGCCACATGAGCGCCTAGGCTGATTAGTGCGCGAGCTGCTGAAGCTTGAAAGGCACTGACATTCGAAAATGCGATAAGCCAATCGTTGATCTTGACAAGTTTGACGCGTTTTGATGCCTTGAGGCGTGCTATTCGCTCTGAAGAATCCATCGGCAATGAGAGCAGTGACAGAGTCTCTTCAGCCTTCACTCCTGCATTGATCAAGTCGGCGATAACTGAGAATGTTGTTGAGGTTGCCAAGACAAAGTGTCTCGTGTCGAAGGCTATGCCTAGAAATATGGCTTTGGCTTCAGCAGGCGTCAAGTCAACCTGCGCTTCTTTGTAGAGGCGATAGACGATTTCGCATGCTGATGATGCCTTCTCGTCTGCCACGCTTAAGGTGGCAAGGCTTTCAGTCTCTGGATGGCTTGCATGGTGGTCAACTACCACTAATGCGGCTTTTGACGCTTTGACTCGTTTGCCCCATCCGCCTAGTTGCTGAATCGTGTTGGTGTCAAGCAGGAGAATTATGTCGGCTTCTTCAATGTGCGGATTCAACGTGAGGTTCGCGGGTAGAGAGCTTAGGAGATGTTTTGAGAGTCGGCTTGGACCTTGAGCTGCGGCGATTTCAACGTTGAGGTTTGGTCGCATATGCCGGAGAAGCTGAGCCATGGCGAAGGCGGCGCACACGGCGTCTGGGTCAGCGTTTATGTGACATAAGAGGACTGCGAGTTTGGCTTTCCGATTGTCGATGAGTTCGGTTATTTTGTGGATTTGCATGAAAGCTCACGTAGATACTTGTTTATCGCCTCAAACGCTTTTTCTGTTGCTTTCTTTGCCAGTCCATCTGCGTTAAAGTTTTTCATCAGCGGTGACAAGCTTATCTCGACTTCCACATTGACTGTGACAGGCTTGTTTCCTTCAGTGTCCACGGTTATGTCGAGTGTTAAGATTCGGCGCTCTGGGACGATGGAATGAATGTAGGCTTTTGCGGCTTGTTCGCCTATTTCACAGAGTTTCTGGAGTTGTTCAACTGTCAATTCATTTATGCCGATTTCTTCCAATAGGGCGTTCACCCGCAGCCTTAAGATTCGGGAGGCTGAGGCGAAACTGGGCTTAGGTCTTTCTGCAATCTGGCCTGCAGATCTTTGGCTTGAGTTCGAAGTCTTTCTTCCTGTTTTCCTAGAACTGTGATTCTAGTGTTAAGCAGCTCTTTGCGTTCTGTTAGTTCAGTTGTAACATTGGCTTTCTGAGCCTTCACAAGGAGCGAGCCCACTGATTTGTAGATTGTGGCGTTTTCATCCAGCTTCGCTAATTCACTCAGGGCTTGGTCGGTTTCCGTTAGTTCCAGTTCAAGTTGTTGCTTCTGCGTTAACACGGATTGTAGGCTTTGCTGCACCTGCTGCAGTCTGAGCAGGCGCTCTTGAACTGGTGGGGGAAGCTTTGAGATTTCATCGCTCATGTTACAACATTCCTGTAATCAATAGCTCGATTACGCTCAGCAATAAGAGTTCGGATTAATTAAGTGTTTTTACATTACTCGTTCAAGGCTCAGCTATTATCAGAATGGCTGCCGGATACTTGATTCCTTTCTCACCGATTTCCAGAGAGAAACCAGTCAATCTCTTCATTAATATCGTCTTGGCTCTCTTGCTCATGCTTGCCTTGTCTATTTCTTGAATAAGGTCATGTATTTCCCTGTCAACGACCTTCTTGGGCATCCAAACGTCTCTTTCAATGACCTCAATGCTTGTTCTGAAACCCAGCTTTTCAAGCATCGATCTTATTTTGTCAAGTGTAAGGAATGTTACATACAGACTTTTTCCAAGAGCTTTGTAGACTCTTCTATAGAGAGCAAAACGCTTGAAGAACAGATTTTCTTCTTTGCTTCTGGGTTTCGGAACGTAGTCGACCGCTATAATTCTTCCATCTTTCTTTAATGTCCCCTTTATCTGAGAGAAGATTTCAGCAAGCGCAGATGGAACATTGATGCTGGAGACAAAATTGTAGGATGCAGCCACATCTAAGGTCTTCTTGCGAATTGGAATCCACCTCAAGTCCGATCTAATCACATGCGTGTAATCGGACACAGGTTCTTTCTTGAACAGTTCATGCGCTTTCCTCACGTATTCTGATGAGACATCTATTGCTGCAACCAGACCTTTTCTACCGATTCTACGCGCAATCCATAACGCAAAGAAGCCATCTCCAGTACCTGCATCAAGAGCCTTAGACCCTTCCGTAATCTTAGCGATATCAACAAATCGCCTTCTATCCTCCATCAACCCTTCTCTTCAGGCTCCACAACCCGTTAGTCAGGGAAGTTGTAATCAGCTTGCTGCTAAAGAGTCTAAGGCGTCTTTGGTCAAGCGTATCCAATGCAAGTAAGAGTTCATTGCCGCTCTCAGAGCTGATGAGTCTTTTGCCTCAAAGACCATAGTCAACGTCAAAGTCTTGTCTTCCTTCATAACTGTAACTCTGGAGCGGCTTGTAACAGGACTACGAGTCTCAGGCTCTAAAGCCTCGTATATAGCCGACAACTGCTTTATATTGGGAAATTTCAAACGAATCTTGGCGGTCGCACTCATCTCTTCTAACTACCACTCCAGCCTTGAA
>CAYLSJ010000180.1:0-2696 GCA_964386655.1 uncultured Candidatus Bathyarchaeia archaeon
ACCACACTTGCTGTACAATTCAACTGGATCGAGCGGGCGCCAGAATTCTGGTGGATGGTAATCATCGTTATCGGCATTCTCATGATAGCTGGTGGAATATACAGGGCTAGCCGCCGATTCTAGCCATCTTTTCTTCTCACGTCACTCTTTAGGCTACATGATTCTGAGGAGCATCTGGAACATATGCGCATATGATCCCGTTGAGACAACGATATTTTTGTCATGAGCCAAAGAACGCTTAGGGCGACGACAAACAGGTCCATTGAAACACTGCGAGTTACTTCTTCAATTCCTATCAGGATTAGCGACGTTCCAGCAACGAAGAACGTGCCTGTGAACAAGCGGGTGACACCGTTTTGAAGCCTAGGTAGCAGAGACTGAAGCAGCCCTAGGGCAACTCCAACAACACCAACAGCGACAGCAAGCATCGCTTCTAGCCTGATCTGTATGTTACTGAAGAAAAAGACACCGACGCCTGTCAGCGCGATAAGCGCACCTATGAACAGCCCGGAGCAGGTTGCACAGACTCTCCTTCGTCCAAGTGTAAGGACATGCCCGGAATAATGACTGCACTGAGGGTGATGCCCCGCCAGCGCAAGGCTAGCTGCGTGAGAAGCCCGTAGATCTTGTCTCTTCCCTTTTCTGAGGACTCGAAAAGGTGCTGAGCATTTGCTCGGAAAAAACACGCTTAAGATCCCTAATACGCATACAGTTGCAAGGGCTGTGCCGATCAAAGGCTTGCGCCAGGCAAAGCTTTCTTCTACAACTTGAGGGTTTGTTGCGAACAGGATTACAAGGATCAGTCCGAAGACTGACACTGAGAGTTGAAAGGAAACGGTTGACCTGCTGATTGTCGAGTTGAGTTGTCTCAAAACAAGGCCAGCTCAGGCTATGCTTTTCAGTTGTCTTAGAACGTTTTGACGAGCCATGTATCGGTAGGTTCTTCTCTTGATTACGTTGTTTGAGAAAATGCCTTGAATTCTTCTGCTCCACGAGCCGAAGAAGCTGCGATAGCACTGGTAGAGTTCGTGTTGAACTTGCTCTCGTGTTAAGGTCTCGGTGGGCATGATGGCGTGAACCATGTCGTAGTTAGCCCAATTCCAGTCTTCAATCCAGCCGCCTCGTTTGGCTTCTTCAAATAGGTCGGTTCCAGGAAAAGGCGTCAAAATCATGAAAATGGCAAGGTCAGGATCGAGGAAATTGACAAATTCCCTCAAATCATGGGCTTTCTCAGCTGAGTCACTGCGGTCTCCAATTATGCATGTTGCCTGCGTGAAAATACCGTTCTTTTTCAACAGTTCAACAGCGGTTTTGTTGTCTTGTGGGTTTGTTCCTTTGCGGAAACCATCCAAAGTAGCCTTGTTATGGCTTTCAACGCCTAAGAGAAGCCAGCTGATTCCAGCTTTGTACATTTTTGGAAGCAGATCTTGACTTTTCACTATGTCATCGCAGCGGGCTTGCATGAAGATTGTTAAGTCGTCTGCGAATCCACGCTGGACCAGTTGATCGCATAGTTGATCCATGCGTTTGCCTAACCCGAAGTTGTCGTCAGTTAACCATATCAGTCTGTTATCATAATTCGTGTAGAGATATTCTATCTCTTGAGCAACTCGCTCAACAGACTTGTGTCTCCACACGCCTTGCCAATGTTTCCATTGAGAGCAGAAGGTGCAACGGTGGGGACATCCGCGTGATGCTTCCACCATGCCGTATCTGGCTTTGCGACCAGCCATCATAGTGAAATGGTATCTGTGAGCATAATCCTTGACAAAGTGATAGCCAGGAAAAGGCAGAGCATCTAGATTCTCCATCAACGGTCTGGACGGATTATGCTGAATCGCCTGTCCATGTCTGAAGGAGATGCCTTCTATCTTTGAGAGAGCTGGCTGAGTCTTATGCCCTTTGTCAATGGCTTTTACTAGTTCGACAAGTGATTGTTCGCCTTCTCCTCGAACAATGACATCGATTTCCGGATATGCTTCAAGGCTTTCATTGGCTGTGACTGTGAAATGTTGCCCACCTGTAACGGTTAAGACATCGGGTCTAATCTTCTTGGCTGTTTCTAAGGTTCGCGCTGTCACGTATGCGTTGCATGTGGCAAACCCGCTTGAGGCAACGATGTCTGGGTTGAAGGATTCGATGCGTTTCTCGAGTTTTGCCCAGTCTAAGCCCATGGCTTGGCAGTCAACAACCTCGATGTCTACATTTTTGACTTGGCTTTCAAGATACGCGGCGAGTTGAAGAATTCCGTAAGGCGGAGGAAGATACTCGCCCATCACAAACCAGTAGTCTTTCGGCGGCTCAACGAAAAGAACCTTGGTCAAGTTTGTCAGCTCTCCGAAGCATGCGTACGGTAATATGCGCACAGTGTTTGATTTTACCTCTTTGGGTCTTGCCTATTTGAGCTGTAAGGGTCGACGTGGATTACGTAGTGTTTGCAGTCCGTCTCATGGCTGACTTTTCGCTTGAGAGCCTCTATGATACTCTATCTGTTCCTCCATAGCCAACCGCGTATCGTTTCTTACTTGGATTTGACGTATTTCTCAGAGTCTCGGTCAAACTTCTGCTTGCACATGGGCGCGCAGAAGTAGTAGGTCTTGCCTTTGTACTCAGACTTCCATTTGGCGGTCTTTGGGTCTACTTCCATTTTGCAGACAACATCCAAAGCCATTTTCTGATCACTCGCTTTAGTGAGC
>CAYLSJ010000181.1:0-2634 GCA_964386655.1 uncultured Candidatus Bathyarchaeia archaeon
TGACGTTCAAAAAAGATATATAATTGAAATGACTGTTGTTAATGGAATTTCATTACAACAATAGGAAAACTCGTAGAGAAACTAGAGGAGAAAGATCGAGTTGAGTAAACCCGAGAAGCCGCATTTGAATTTGGTTATTATGGGTCATGTGGACCACGGGAAATCCACTACGACAGGCCACCTCTTCTATTTGACCGGAACGGTTGATGAACGCCAGATTAAGCAGTATGAAGAAGAAGCCAAGAAGATGGGCAAGGAAACTTTCAAGTTTGCTTGGATAGTTGACAAGCTGAAGGAAGAGCGTGAGCGAGGCTTAACGATTGATTTAGCCTTCTTGAAGTTCGAGACGCCCAAGTATTTCTTTACGGTCATTGATGCACCTGGGCACAGAGACTTCGTGAAGAACATGGTGACTGGCGCAAGTCAAGCTGATGGCGCTGTCCTGTTTGTTTCTGCAAAGAGAGGAGAATTCGAGGCAGGGATAGGCCCAGGCGGACAGACCAGAGAGCATGCTTTCCTAGCCTTCACCTTGGGTGTTCGCCAAGTGGTAGTCGCTATCAATAAGATGGACGATGCTTCAGTGAACTGGAGCCAAGACCGTTACAATGAAATCAAGAACGAGATTGGAAGGCTTCTGAAGACAGTTGGCTATAACGTAGATAAGATTCCGTTTGTTCCCACATCGGGTTGGACAGGCGACAATTTGGTTAAACCGAGCGAGAAAATGTCGTGGTACAAGGGACCTACCCTTCTCCAAGCGCTCGATGTCTTCGAGCTTCCAGTAAAGCCGACGGGCAAGGCGTTGAGGCTTCCGATACAAGATGTTTACACGATCACTGGCGTTGGCACAGTTCCAGTGGGACGCGTTGAAACAGGTGTGCTCAAAGTTGGCGACATACTAGTGTTTATGCCTGCGAACAAGCAAGGTGAGGTCAAATCCATCGAAACTCATCATGTTTCAGTGCCCAAAGCAGAGCCAGGGGACAACATCGGCTTCAACGTAAGAGGCATAGCTAAGACTGACATACGCCGAGGAGATGTTGGAGGACACGTGAACAATCCTCCGACTATCGCGAAGGAGTTCATTGGGCAAATCATAGTCATATTGCACCCCACAGCTATAGCAGCAGGCTACACACCTGTGCTCCATTATCACACAGGACAGATTGCAGTGCGCTTTGTCGAATTGATTAAGAAGATCGATCCTAGAACTGGGCAGACAATCGAGGAGAAACCTTCGTTCCTGAAGACTGGCGACGGCGCCTTGGTGCGCTTTGAACCACTGCACCCGATTGCTGTAGAGGCATACTCAGATTTTCCAGAGCTAGGGCGCTTCGCTATCCGTGACATGGGCACAACAATAGCAGCTGGCGTAGTCAAGGAAGTAACAAAGAAAGGCCCATAACCAATCTTCTTTCTTTTCGTTTCTAGTCTGTCTTTTCTTCGTCAATGATGAAGCTGTAGGCTCAACGGTGTTCCTTGGGTTCGACTACGTTTTTCAGTTCGATAATGGATTTATTGAGAGAGATCACGTCGCCAGTTGCCTGAATTAGGTTGATAGGCAGGCATACGACCACTGAGCCTAGAAAGGGCTTCCTGAAACCAAGTTCTCTTATGGCTTCGTCAGTTAGACTCACGTGCAGATGGGTTATTTGCCATTTTTCCGTATCAACGTCTGCGCCCGTCACTTCACCAAGAGTGTAAGCGTTGGCGCCGATGACTTTCTTTCCGAACAGTTTGCTGACGCTTACCAACAAACCACCAAAGCACTGTGGTATTGTCAGTTCAGAAGATAAGTGTTGCCGCGGGCAGAGGCTGTAACCTTAAGGCTTATAGGTTTGGACGATGACAGTCAACCCTTCCTAGCAGGAGAAATTGCAATATGAAGACTCAAAAAGAAGAACGAAAGCCTACGGTTGAGGAGCTGCTGGCTAAGGCTAAGAAACCAGCACAGTTGGCTCCGCCTTTACACAAGTTCTATGAGGGCAAAGTTCAAGTCATGCCCAAATGCGCTATAACAAGCCCCAAAGACTTCTCGATTTGGTACACGCCTGGAGTGGCTCAGCCGTGCAAAGACATTCAAGCAAACCCAGAGAAGTCGTTTGAGCTTACAAACCGCTGGAACTATGTTGCTGTAGTGACAGATGGCACCCGAGTCTTAGGTTTAGGCGACATCGGACCTGAAGCAGCAATGCCCGTGATGGAAGGCAAAGCTTTGCTCTTCAAATATCTGGGCGGTGTTGACGGTTTTCCAATCTGTCTGCGCACCAAAGATCCTGATGAAATCGTCCGTGCCTGTGAATTGATTGAGCCTTCATTTGGCGGTATAAACTTGGAGGATATTGAGAAGCCCAAATGCTTCTACGTTCTGGAGAAAGCTCGAGAACGCTTGCGGATTCCAGTTTGGCATGATGACCAGCAGGGCACGGCAACAGTGATTCTTGCAGGCTTGATGAATTCGTTTAAGATAGTTGGGAAAGACCCGAAGAAGAGCTTGATAACCATGGTTGGCGCTGGTTCGGCTAACCTTAGAACAGCCTATGTCCTGATCCGATGGGGGATTAGACCAGGCAACATCATGCTTGTCGACACTAAAGGCTTGATTTACCCGGGTAGAAAGGACATAACGAAAGA
>CAYLSJ010000182.1:0-2627 GCA_964386655.1 uncultured Candidatus Bathyarchaeia archaeon
GAAACTCATGTACAAACCGCCCACTGCTCCAGTCATCAATCCAGCTGCTGGGCCTACCACAATTCCAGCGATGAATATTGGCAGCTGAGTGAAATGTATACTGATTTCAGGTGTGATGGGCAAGGCTATAGGTGGAAGCGATAAAATGTTTGCCAAAGCAGCCATTAAAGCTATGAAAGTTAGCCTTCTTATTCTCATTGCCGCCGCCAACCATTCAAAACAGTGCACGAAAACCTAATTCTATCACACTATTATAAGGCTCTTTTTGAATAAGAAAGGAATTAGCATGTTTCAATCTGTTTGTCGCTTCTTGCCGAGCAAGCGGGAATCCCAATGCACGATCTAGACATAGCCAAGAACCTGCTGAGAAAGAACAACTATTCACTAGTTATCGTTAAGAATAGTCGAATTCTCTTCAAGACTAGTGCCTCTGGAATACGCGAGCTATTGACTGCCGTTGACAAAATCGGGAAAAACTTGAAACGGTCAGCTGTGGCGGACAAGATTGTTGGCGAAGCCGCTGCGCAACTCAGTGCCTACAGCCAGGTACGCGAAGTCTATGCAGTTACGCTGAGCCAGTGTGCAAAAGAGGTCTTTGAGACCAAGGGGATTCGCTATGAATATGAGGAGTTGGTGCCACACATCTTGAACATGAAGAAGACCGACCTTTGCCCATTTGAAAAAATAGTTGCTGGAAGCAGCAGCGCTGAAGAAGCCTACGAACGCTTGAAAAAGCGAGGAGCATTTTCCTCAAGTTAATGTGGTGGTAGCATCAACTCGAACATGAACATTAATGCAATTCCAGCTAGAAATGTAAGTAGTTGAATGGCAGAGTCCTTCGCTTGTGTTCTCTTGTGCAGTTCTGGCATGAGGTCGGTTGCAGCTATGTAGATGAAGCCTCCAGCTGCAAAGGGTACTAGTAGTTGCGCCAAGCCTTGGACTTGTGAAGCTAGAAAATATGTTATTAAGGCGCCTATGATGGCTGTGACTGCTGACATGAAATTGTAGACCAACGCTTTTTTTCTTTCAAAGCCGCCGTATAATAGGACGCCGAAGTCTCCGAGTTCCTGTGGAATTTCATGTAATACAACTGCCAACGAAGTGGTGAATCCGAGAGAAGTTGAGATTAGGAAACTGGCTGCTATCAAGCCTCCGTCTACGAAGTTGTGTATGCCATCTCCGATGAGGTTCAGATATGCAAAGCTATGTACTTGGCAATTTTCGTCGTGGCAGTGACGCCAGTAAAGGAATTTTTCCATTATGAAGAAGAAAACGATGCCAGCGACGATGTAGAGCCAAATGGTTTCGCCGGTTTCAACTGCTTCTGGTATAAGATTGAAGAACACAGCGCCTATCAATGATCCTGAAGCGAAGCCTACAAGTGCCATCAGAATGCGTCCGATGATTGCTTCTTTCAATCCAACAAAGACTATGCCTATGAAAGACACCAAGCTTACGACTGTCACAGAAGCCAGTATCATAGCTATATCTGTCACAGGCTTAGCACCATCTAGACGAAATCATCGTTTGCTCTATTATGACTAGCGGTCACTGCGGAAAAGCGTCTCTATGGTTTGTTTCCTTCTTACATGAGCTAATCGTTTTATTCCTTCATGAAGTAACATATGACTGGGAACCCATTCAATGAACAAAAGCTTAGGACGCAATTCCGCATCGTTTCTTTGTCTTTCAATAGCTGGCTTATTCGCTATCTTCAGCTCAACCATGTCTAAAAGTCCAACGCTAACTTTGTTCGCGGTCAGCCTTGGTGCCTCTGACCCAGAAATAGGGTTGATAGCTGCTGCATCCACGGTGCCGGGCATACTGGCAAGCTTGCCCTTTGGAATCCTATCAGATATCTACGGGAGACGGAAAATTATCCTTCTGTCTGCTTTTTTCTTCGCTGTTGCCCCATTTCTCTACCTCTTCGTAACAAGTCCTTTTCAGCTTGGCATTGTCAGGTTTTTTCACGGTTTCGCGACAGCCATATTTGGTCCAGTGTCCGTCGCTTTAGTAGCTGATCTGTTTCAGTCTCGGAGAGGCGCGAGAATGTCTTTGTTTTCTTCAGCCACTCTTCTTGGCAGGTTGTTGGCTCCATTTGTCGGTGGCATACTCCTAACACTATCTAACAAGAACTTTCACACAGTCTACTTGGTGTGTGGAGTAAGCGCAATCTTAGCTTTGGCAGCTGCCACGAGAATCCGTCCAGAGAAAGGAAGCACCATGAAGGCTGAGTATCGGAGCGTGGGCAAGGCATTTCTGAATGGTTTTCGAGAAGTTGCTAGCGAACGTCGCATCTTTGCTGTAAGTGTAGTTGAGGCGGGTCAGTTATTTGCTTATGGAGCGGTTGAGGCTTTTATACCCAGATATGGTTCAGCGGTTATCGGGCTAAATGACTGGCAGGTTGGTGCAGTGTTGGGGTTGATGGGTGTGCTGCTAATGGTTACTAAGCCTTTGATGGGTGTGCTGTCAGATAGGTATGGGAGAAGGCTTCCCATAGAAATTGGGCTAGTCTTAGCTGCAGCCTCACTGATTGCCCTGTTTCTAGCCACTTCATTCTTGACCATAGCCGCTATCTTGATGGTTTTTGGAACAGCTATGGCGATGGTAACTGCCTCTACCTCACC
>CAYLSJ010000183.1:0-2617 GCA_964386655.1 uncultured Candidatus Bathyarchaeia archaeon
GGACTGATACAACAGTTCACAGCTATTCCTGACCTCAATAAAGTTGGATTTGAGCTCTTAGCGATCTCCTGCATCAAAAAAACCATAACAGAGGAATCGACACAGAGAGCTAGGAAATGGATGAATCAGCATCCAAATATTATATTTGCAGCTGAAGTTGAGGGCATGGGTAAGAATGGGGTGATGATATCTGTGCACAGAAATTACTCTGAATATTCAGAGTTTGTTAAGAAGAATCTACGATATTGGGGAGAAGCATTGGAAGACTATGGCTCAATGCTCGTTAGCTTGAAGGGACTGGTGGTTAAGCCCTTGTCGTTAGGATACCTTGCAGAGGTGTTGGAAGCGTCTGAGCATTGACTGCATGATTATTTCATTGAATATAAGAAGCCAGAGAGTGAGCGGAATCAACAGGGCTACAATTCGCGTTTACTCACTGTGACTCTGCCCTTTTGTGCATCTACCTTAACGAAGTCGCCTGTTTGAATGACTTTAAACGGGTCCTTTTCCAATCGGTCTACCAGAGGCACTTTCACGAGAAAGGCGCTGACAACAAGGACCGTTTCCACGTCTTTGACTATCATTGCTCTTGGCGCAAGATCGTTCGATGCCAGCTTGTAGAGCCCGTCTATCTGCACCACTGAACTAGCTTTTCCTGACGGAAACACGAGCACCTTGCCTGCAATGTTCTTGCCAGCCAGTTCATGGTTTTTCTCTCTGACTATGCCTGTTCTTGGGTCTGTGAGGTAGAAGCATATAGGCTCATGTGAGACTAGGGCTTCGCCCTCGCCGTAGCCGCCTATAATCTTGTGACAACTCAACTTGATTTCTAAAGGTTTCATTTCCATCTCCCCTTGACTGCGGCTTCAACACAGTCCTCAAGCCTCGATACAATAGCGTCTTTGAACCTTCGATAATAAGCGCATTTGGGCGAGTCAGTCATGCCCACCTTGTTTATGTATGCAATCCAACAGGGCTCATCGATACATGTGTCAATCACGACATGTCCGCCGGCTTTTTCAATGATGTCAACGAATCCGCCTCTCTCAGCCAGAACCTGAGTTGTAGCCGACGTGCAAATCCAGAATGATACGTCTTTGTGAAGTTTTTTACCTTTCAAGAGTCTTGCCGCTTCCTCAACTTGCTTCAAAGTGTAATGTGGGCAGCCAAGCATGACGAAGTCTATTTTGCCGCTTGTGGTCTGCAGTTCTTCGTGCACATGCTTGAGGTCGCTGTCAGCTATTGTTATCTTGTCTTTTGGCTTGTCGCCTTGAAAGGCTTCATCAGCATTTGAGGCTTCAACAGTGAACCCTGGCATGTAGAACATGGATATGGCGCCTGGCACGTTTGACATTGCGCAGAAGTTTATGAGTTCCTCTGTAGTCGGCTGCCTCTTTATGCCAGTGAGCACAGGGATTCCATAGCCCACTTGTTTGCCCACAGCGTAGCCCAGAAGCGTGTAGTCAAACTCGTCTTTCAGCTTGGCTTCTACTCTGACTAAACATGTGCCTTTCCGATTCTCTTTGCTGTGCAGCCCGTAGAAAGGAGTCCTACCAACGATTCCTGCAGCCAGTGCGCTTTGAGCTGCTTCACGATTTGTCTTCGCTCCGATAACTGAATTCACGTAAGGTGTGGCGCTTGACTCGGAGAACGCAACGGTTTCACCATGTAACGGAATGTTCTCAGCCATGTATGGTATGCAGCTCCAGCTGAGAATTGCGCCAACCTGCTCGTAGGCTTCCATCACCTTTCGAGCAACATCACCTTCAAACTTGGGCACGTCGAACAGCTTGTTGAAGAATTTGAGGTCATATACTGGATTCGTGCTTGTTGGCACTTTGCAGCGAGCGCCGCCTTTAGCTAAGAGCTCAACGAAGTAAAGGTCTCCTTCTTGACCGCTCGAAGCCGCGTGCGCACAGCTTATCGGAATCATTTTCTCAGCGTCATATGCGTCTCCAATTGCCACAAGCAGCTCAAGCGCTTTCTGCATTCCCTCGCCTAGTTCGCCTTTAAGTATGCGTTCTTCTTCTCTGGTCAAATGCATGGTGTTTCAGCTCCGTTCTCTAGTGTATGCAGCTGTTTTGCACTCTTCCCTTCAAGAATTGCGCAACGTTGTCGATGCAGATGTCGGTGCATCTTTTCGCTGCTTCCACCGTGTTGAACCCAACATGCGGAGAGAACACGGCGTTTTCAAGCTTGAACAAAGGATTATCTTTGGCAGGTGGCTCTTCTGCAAAAACGTCCAAGCCTACGGCAGCAATCTTGCCTGATTCTAACGCAGCAGCCAAAGCAGTCTCATCTATGACTTTGCCCTGAGACGTGTTGACTATTACAACGCCTTCTTTCATGGCTTCGATTTCTTTTTCGCCAATCAGCCCTTCCGTCTCAGGTGTCAAGGTCACATGTGATGTGATGAAGTCGCTTTTTTTGAGCAATGTGGGAAGGTCAACGTACTCTATGCCGACTTCTTTGGCTCGTTTCATGTTGGGATATTTGTCGTAGCCGAGAACCTGCATGTTAAAGGCTTTCGCTATCTCACTGACTCGACAGCCAATTGAGCCAGTGCCGATTATGCCCAAAGTCTTTCCATGCAGTTCAACGCCTGCAAAAGGTCTCC
>CAYLSJ010000184.1:0-2585 GCA_964386655.1 uncultured Candidatus Bathyarchaeia archaeon
TTTTGTTTAGTGAAACAGAAACTTTATAAGAGACGCTGCTTTTAGTAGTAAAATGGGCGTTTGATTAAGAAAATGGTGATTGAAATGCTCCATCAAAAAAGAACCCAAATAGAACACGACAAAAGAGGAGAAATGAAGCTCAGCATGCTCTGGGGCTTCAGTCGCGGGCTCAGCACATTCACCTATTCCTACCCAACACGTGAAGAAAACTCGTCAATCACGCCATGCAGTGAAATGAGCTACCTGCTCGACCAAGAGCTCAACCTTAGAATCTGGCACGCACGATCCATCTGGCAATCTCTAGACCCAGTACAATTGTGGAATCATCCATGAAAACATGTCAGGATGCTCTCAGCTCAATGAAGATAAGAATCGTATATGGAGGTGAAAATCATGGCAAGTTTGAAACAAGGCGAATGGAAAACAGCCGCTGAAGCTGATCATACAGACTTAGAAGCAGCTAAGGCAGCTGCCCTAGCGCGCATTTACCTGAAGCGCTGGCTCATGTAAAGCGCGCACCCATCTTTTTCCCTATCAAAATCATGAATCTGTGGTTCTTAATTCTCAACAACCTTGCTTCTTATATTCTACATACTCTTACGGTCTTACAGGTCGCTACTTGAATTGAGGAAGTATAGTTTCAGCAAAGAGAGGTTTGATTGTCTCAGGTTTGACAGGTTTGACGGATACTAGCATTGAGCAGGCGCGTTTCTCACCAATAAAACTAAATGCGCCCTCGATGCATTGCGATAAAAGTCCAAGGAGGCCAAGAAACTATGAATCAGACGGTTCTGAAATTGCCCAAGCCTCGAACTAGGGGCAAGCTGACCCTTGAAGAAGCCCTAAAACTAAGAAAAACTGCGAGAACTCTTTCAACCAAGCCAATCGACATAGCAACAGTCTCACAGCTCTTGTGGGCTCTCCAAGGCATAACTTGGGTTGAGAAGACGCCAGAGAGAAAGAGAGTTTTCCATAAAGCTGCACCGTCAGCTGGCAAGACTTTCCCACTTGAAGTCTACGTAGCCCTGTCTCAAGGTCTATTCCGCTATAAACCCAGAAAACACATGTTACATCAAATGAATGAGCAGGATATGCGAGGCGAACTCTCGAAAGCAGCAGCAACGCCTTTGAACACCAAAGCCATACAGAACGCGCCTATTACCATAATATTAACAGCAGACAATGAAAGAGCTTTGAAAGCCTCTCCTCTCTTGGAGAATGCAGCCAGATTTGTTCACCTTGAAGCTGGACACGCCGCCCAAAACCTGCTGTTGCAAGCAGTCGCTCTGGGACTGGGAACATGCACAATAACAAGCTTCAATGTTGGAGCAGTATATGGAACTCTCAAGATACCCTTGGGTCACAGACCAATCTATCTGCTTCCAATAGGCGTGCCTTAAAAAGAAGAGTAGCCCACGCGCATGCGCGCTCCTTCCTCTCTTGTGGGGCTCCAACCAGACGCTTCCAGAACGCCACTTATAGTTAGCGGATGCGCAAGCGACTCTAGAATCATTTTCGATGCTGGGCACAAAGAGGCTACTGAATCAATGAAATAGGAGGCAGGGCTTACCAGTGCTTATTAGTGACCCCTGATGTCGTATTACAAAAACAGGAGTGAAAACGAAGAAATGAGGTTTGAATACACTGGCATACGAGTCAAAGATCTGACACGCTCTATCGATTTCTACACAACGACGATGGGAATGAAAATGGTGCGAAGAGGCAAAATGCGAGCAGGCGGCATATTCATACAGTTGAAGAGCAAGGACTCGCCGCAGCTCTTGGAGCTAAACTACTATCCGCCTGGAAAGAAGTACTACGAGGAATACGTGGAAGGCTCAGAACTGGACCATCTGGCATTCTGGTGCAAAGACGTCAGAGAAAGCTACAACAAAGCCCTCAGAGGCGGCGCCAACAGAACCATCGAACCATGGGATGAAAGCGGCTACACACTGGCTTTTGTCAGAGACCCAGACGGAATATGGATTGAACTCATTGGGAAGAAGGTTAAGCCAAAAGCTAAACAGGGAAAATGAGAGAGCGTAAAGCGCTGACTATGTACTTGTTTTTCCGTAATTCTTGGCAAGGTTGAACAAGTCTGATACGTCAATGACATCGTTGTTGTCCAGGTCGCAGTAGGAATTCCAACTTGACCCTTCTGAATCAGAGCCGTAAGCCTCGCTGATATCAAGTAAGTCAGAATTATCAACGATGCCATCACCGTTGACGTCGCCTAGAATTCTAACAGAAACCGCCTCGTAATACAACGTGTTGTCAAGAGTTTCAACCTCGCCTATTACAACATCTGCTGAAGCAGTCAAAGTGTAGTGCAGGCTAGGCGCAACGCCTGCTGTATTCCATAGGAAAGTCAGATTCCTGCTTCCGCCTTGCGCAATGCCGATAACTTGTTGTTCAGATATGAGTGTTGAATCATAGAAGACAGTCACGTTGAACGTCTCCGTGTAAAGTCCCTCATTTCCAACAGTCACTGTCAAGTTGATGACTTCGCCGACGTACACCATCGTCGGCTTAGGCTCAAGGTTCACCACTGCAACATCATGCAACGGAACCCTCGTACTCTCCAA
>CAYLSJ010000185.1:0-2572 GCA_964386655.1 uncultured Candidatus Bathyarchaeia archaeon
TTGCCGTGGAGCCAGTAGGCGCAGCATACAGCGTTTGAGACTAGGTTGTAGTGTGTAAGCATGGCGCCCTTTGGTGTGCCTGTTGTGCCACCTGTATACTGCAGGGCTACGAGGTCTTCTTTCGGATCGATTTTGACGTCGGGGGGGTCGGGGGGTGTGGATTCAAGTAGCCTCTTGAATGGGTGGACTCCGACTTCTGGAGGGATTTGGTGTTTGGGCACTTTGCCGAGCAAGCCGCCGATTATGCGTTTAGCTGATGGTAGGTATTCGCCTATGCTGGCTGCTATGAGGTTCTTGAGCTTGACTTTGTCTCGTATTTTTTGGACCACTGGGTGGAGTAGGTCTGGGTAGATGAGGGTTTCTGCGCCTGAGTCGTTGATTTGGTGTTCGAGTTCACGTTCTCTGTAGAGTGGGCTGACTGCTGTGTTGATGGCGCCTATTTTCGATGTTGCGTAGAAGCTTATGATGTATTGGGGTATGTTGGGTAGGTATGTGGCTACTCTGTCGCCTTGTTTGACGCCTAGTTTAGTGAGGGCGGTGGCGAAGTGGTCTACGCATTCGCTTAGTTCTTGGTATGTGAGTGTTTTGCCCATGAAGTGAATTGCTGGGTGACTAGGATGCTTCTCAGCAGACATTTCTAGTAATTCGTGGAGAGGCATTTCTGGATATTTGATGGTTTTTGGCACATCTGGGGGCCAGTTCTTGAACCATGGTTTAGTTTCGGTTTGTGACAAGGTGAGTTTCCCGGTTTGTATGGTTTGGGTGGAAGGCATATATTAGATTTGTATGCTGGTTCTCTTGCTTTTCATACAATACTGCCAAGCCAGAATTGTCTTCTGCCGCCTGTCCAGCCCGGAGGTTTGGCGGAAATCGTCAAAAGGTTTTCAGTTGGCATGCGCTATAGACTTAAATTTCTATTGTTGCACCAAGGAATCGCTGATTCAAGTTGATAGGACAAGATCAGTCTGTAATCAAGGAAGGCAGGTGGATTCGCGATGAGTGAAGTTGACAAGTGCCCGAAGTGTGGCGGCGAACGGCAAATAAGGTTCTTAAGGGTTGGCGGTGGAGGAAACTTCATTGAACTGTCTGACTCTGAAAGCGTATGGAAATGGGGAAAGCGTGATAAAATCGTTGCCATGATGTGCCAGAAATGTGGCTCTGTTGAGCTTTGCCGAGACATGAGAATAAAACCTGAAAAAAGCCGCGAGCGTTCGCGAGGCTTGGTGAGATAAGGCTTCTTCCCCCTTGCATGCGCTGGCTCTGAGGAGTTATTCTGAGGCAGCGTCTCTCCAAGGGTCAACATGTGTGTTCTGAGAATCACAAGTTTTGTTGGGCTATTGATTGGTCAATGCAGGATACCTTAAAGTGTTTCGATTCTGATATTTGGTCTTCTCAGTTGCATTTTGGAGTGGTATGATGTGTGGGAGAATTATGAGGTTCATGAAAAGCTCCTCACACAGCTTTTGACAAGCTTTGAAAGGGACAAGGAGTATAGGATTCTGGACGCTGGCTCTGGAAGAACGAGTCTCTACTTCTTAACAAACCATTTTCCCAACAGTAGAATCGTCGCCGTTGTGTATCCTGGGGACCGAAGGAAAGCAGAGGGCATAAGGCGATTTGTGTCTTCAACAAACTACGTGCTTAGGGAAATCGATATCAGAAACTTGGACAAGAATGAGAAGTTCGACATTGTGTTAGCCCATCTCTTGCTGGGTGAATCTCAACTGTTCGGGAATACATTCGATGATGTGTTGAGTTCTCTCTTTAGCATAAATACAGACTACTTGGCGATTGTGGATGTGCTCGAGGACGTCGATGTAGATTACCGCTCTATTCTGAGAGCAATTGGACCAACTAACTCGCTAACTAAGACAAGGTTCTTGGACAAGTACATCGGATTCCTAGTAGCACGGGAACACGGGCCAGCGGTCTGAGAGCTTAAATGTCTGTTGCTAAGATTCTTGTGAACACAGGGAAGGAAATCTTCAGCGTTGAAGACTGAAACCGTATGCTTTGAGTCTAATGGCGCTAGGCTTCACGGAGTGCTCAACATCCCTGACAGGGTTCCAGCTCATGCTGTGATTGTGTGTCACGGGTTTGATAAGCGGGGTTTTCATGGTGTCGAGCTTTTCAGGGATATGGCTGAGGCTGCTTGTCTGCGTGGTGGCTTTGCTTCTTTGGTTTTTGATTTTCGCGGTTGCGGGCAGAGCACGGGTGAGTTTGGTTACGGCTGGGACGAGCAGGGGGATTTGGAGGCGGCTGTACAGTTTTTGTTAGGGAGACCTGAGGTTAGGCAGGAGGATGGTGTGTTTGTTGTGGGTCATAGTTTGGGTGGGGCTGTGGCTTTGTATGTGGCTGAGCGTGATAGGCGTGTTAAGGGTGTAGCCTTGTGGGCTGTTCCTCATGATCATGCGTATAATATTAGAAGGTTCGTTATCAGGAGTAGGGGAAAGCTGGGTTGGTTTTCGTTTTTGTTGGCTTCGTATCTGGATGCTGTTGTGCCTGTGTATCGGCTGGTTAGTTTGCGGGTTTGGGGTTTCAACCTGAGACCAAGGGATGTTAGGCAACGGCT
>CAYLSJ010000186.1:0-2572 GCA_964386655.1 uncultured Candidatus Bathyarchaeia archaeon
GTGCTTGTCCTTGGGGACCTTACCCGCGGAAGGGCATGACTGCAGAGGAATTTGAACGATATAGAAGCAATGCCAAGAGGATTCTAGGGTACATGCCGATTAAGACACCATGCCTGACATGCCAAACTCCAGACTCAAAAATCCCTAAAGGATCGAAGCTGCCAAATCGAAAATGTCTGATACGCCAGTGCGTAGACAAGACTGGAGTGGCAAACTGTGCCCATTGTTCTCGATTTCCGTGTGAGACGGTGAAAGCAACAGGTGGCCTTTGGAATCGTGAGAACATAGAGAAGAGGCTGGGTGCGGCGATTTCTGAACAGGAGTATCATGCCTTTGTCCAACCTTTCGATGGAATAACTCGTTTAGAGACTCTTCGTGCCTCGCTGAAGCCAGAGGAGGTTGTGGAGCCTGCTAAAGCTCCAATATCTGAGACAAGAATAGTTGACTTTCCCGAGAATCTGCCCTTCTCCAAAGAAGAGACAGCATCATTCAAAGCGGTTCACAAGTTGTTGGCAACCATAAAGCATTCTTCATTAGGACTACGAGATACTGACACATTCGCTCAACAACGCAGACTTGAAGACCGAGGGGCGCATGTCTTGCGGTTCTTGTGGATACTCGGGCGTTACGGCGAATTCGAGAAGGAGAAGAGTGCATATCTTGTGGTTGACGCCAGAACCTATGAGGCTAATCGAGGTAGCGAGAAGACGTTGGCGATCTGGTCTTTTGTAAAAGACACTGTTTTCAAGGTTTTATCTGAATTCGGAGTTTGTTGCGAACGTATTGTATCGAAGGAAGTGAAGGAAGAAGACTTGGTGACTGGCACAGGGTATCTGCGGAGCAAGGGCTGGGTCATGAAAATGTCGTTTGAGGAAAAGATTGGCGGCACAGCTGCTCTCAAGGCATTACAGAGTTGCACGCGAAGACTAGACGAGAAATACGGCAAAAAAGCATTCAAGTACTTCTCAGACGCAGACATGCAAATCTTGTTCCAAAAATGACATCGGCAGAATCCAAACGTCAGCTGCGAATCTAAGTGCGGGGGGTGGGATTTGAACCCACGAACCCCTACAGGATAGGCTCCTGAAGCAATCGTGTCGCGTTTAGCTGCGACTCTACGCCTTTGACCAGGCTTGGCAACCCCCGCTCATACAGTGCCTGAAAAATCAGACTGTTTCCACTAATTAACTCTACCTCCAAGCGAGATGAAAACTTAATGAAGCCTATTCGATTAGCGTACTGGCTCTTTGCGTTTCACCAGCTCTACGCGTCTCTTGCCCTTGGTCAAAGCTGAGACATAGACTTTCCCTTCTACTTCCATCTTCATCAACATCTTGTTCAAGGCGCCGAAGCCCAGGTCATCATGAGTTTCTTTGAGCAAGTCGAACAGGTCTTCGTCGGTCATTGCGCCTTTCTTTTCCAAGGTTTCAACTATGGTTAAATCTAATGGGTGAGGTCGCCATGTTTTCACAGCCATGTATGTTACACCTTCCTTTCTGATTAGTTATGCAACAGGCGTCGTGGGTTTCTGAACTCTTCTCACTTGCTTCATGAACCCCTTGTACCAGGTTTCCATGTCGGGCAGTATGCTGGGACCGATTTTTTCCATGGCTTTCTGGAAATCTACAAGCTCCACTTCCTTTGATTTGACATCTTTGCGCAACGCGTTCATGCCTGCTTCTCGGCAGACGGCTTCAATGTCGGCGCCAGAATACATTTTTGAGTCAGCTGCCAGCTTCTGTATGTCCACATTTTTGCTTAAAGGCATGTCTTTTGTGTAAAGTTTGAAAATGTCCAATCGCGCTTTTTCGTCAGGTTCGGGCACGTAGATTAGGCGGTCGAATCTGCCAGGTCTCAGGACAGCCGGGTCAACTATGTCAGGTCTGTTTGTGGCAGCGATGATTACTACGTCTTCTAGTGTGGCGATGCCGTCCATTTCAGTTAGCAGTTGGCTTATGACTCGTTCGCTGACGCCGCTGTCAGCGTAGCCCATGCCTCTGCGCGGCACAAGGGAATCAAACTCGTCAAAGAATATCACGGCTGGGGCAGCCATTCGCGCCTTGCGGAAGACCTCTCTGATGGCTTTCTCCGACTCGCCGACCCATTTGGAGAACACTTCAGGACCCTTGATAGTGATGAAGTTGGCTTCGCTTTCTGTTGCAACCGCTCTCGCTAGCAGCGTCTTTCCGCAGCCAGGCGGTCCAGAGAGCATTATGCCCTTTGGCGCTCTGATGCCTATGCGCTCGAACATTTCTGGGTTTTTAATTGGCCATTCAACTGCTTCTTTAAGCTCCTGCTTGACTTCTTCTAAGCCACCTATGTCTGTCCAGTGAACTGTGGGCACTTCTATGTAGACTTCGCGCATGGCTGTTGGTGTGATTTCTTTGTAGGCGTTGATGAAGTCTTCTGAGCGAACCTCCATCTTCTCTAAGACGGCTGGAGGAATGCGCTCCTCTTCCAAGTTGATTTCTGGCAAGTACCGTCTCAGAGCCTTCATAGCGGTTTCACGGGCTAGTGAAGCTAGGTCTGCGCCTGTGTAACCGTGTGTCATGTCAGAGAGTTTCTTGAGGTC
>CAYLSJ010000187.1:0-2491 GCA_964386655.1 uncultured Candidatus Bathyarchaeia archaeon
TGCAGGGCGACATGGTGGTTGAGCCTGTGATCGAGCAGCCCCTCTGCATTCATGATACAGGCTTTGGTATCGCTGAGGAGGTTGATATTGCTAGAACGGATGTGAACAGCGATGTGATATCCCGTCATTTTCATGTGCAGATCAGGAATGAAGAAGACATTGAAAAGATCAGAATGCCCAAGGTAACGTTCGATGCAGAGAGAACTGAATTAGAATACCAGATGAAGTGTGATATCTTTGACGGAATTCTAACCGTAGAAAAGCGCGGAATGCCCTCATACAAGCGCGGAAGCGAAAGGTGCTTCTGGTTCGCACCGTGGGACGAGATTGTACGATGGACGGGGGTAAAGGAGATCCTGATAGACATGTTTCGAAGACCCGACTACGTGCACAGCCTCATTGACAGGATGGTTGATGCATGGCTTCATCGGCTCGACCAGTATGAGCAACTTGGACTTCTGGAGGCTCCTCCCATGAAATTGTGGGGTGTAGGGGCAGCTCAGATTTTTACAGCGGTTTCTCCTCTAATGCATGAGGAGTTTGCATTAAGGCACGAAGCTCGCTGGTATGAAAGGTTCGGATACAACTTCTACGGATGCTGCGAACCACTTCACCATAAGGTCGGCATCTTGAGAAAGATCATACCTCGACTACGCAAGATCTCCATGAGTCCCTGGGTAGATTTTGACAAGGCTGTTGAAAATGTTCGGGATGAATTTGTATTCGCTTGGAAACCCAATCCCGCGGTTCTTGCCGTCTCGGTCTGGGATCCACAGACAGTACGAAAGGACATGGAAGAGAAGTTAGAGAAAGCGAGAAAATTCAATTGCATCGTGGAAATACACATGAAAGATATCAGTACAGTAAGGTATCAACCTCAGCGTCTCTGGCGATGGGCTCAGATAGCTGCAGAACTGGCGAAGAAGTATGAGTGACCTCCCCGAGAAGCTATGAGGTAGATGTTTTCATTGGTGCTGAGGGCTTACCCTTCGTGATCTTCAATGCGATGGCGCGGTTACATGGTCTCAGTTCAGGCATCCTTACTCTCAATCCCGCCTCGTCACGGGACCATTTCATCGGTTCCTCAGATCCCAGCAATTGAACGCTGCCAATCTCTTCAGGATGTAGTCTCAGATTTGTGCTGAGCGATTGAATGAGCATCTCCTCTCCTAGCCAGGCTAGTGCGACAGCGTAGAGTGTGTCGTCCTTAGTTGTGAAGCGTATGTCTCGACCTTCAAAAGGCTGAGCATCTGTGTCTTTGAATTCGCCGCCGACAACACGCGTTGGTCCTTCGCCGTAGACTTTCCAGGGCACGGTGCCGTAAACGGCTTCGCCGCTTACTTCAAGCCACCGACCGATCTCCAGTAGAATTTGTTGTTGCTTCTCGGGGATTGTGCCATCCGGCCGAGGAGCGATGTTCAGAAGAAGGCAACCGTTCTTGCTGACGATGTCCACCAAGTCGTCCACGATAGAGTCCATTGACTTATAGTTATGGTCTTGAATATAACCCCATGATTTCCTGCAGATGGATGTGTCAGTCTGCCAGAATGTCGGTTGTAGTGCATCCATTTTCCCGCGCTCGACATCTAACACGGCGACTTGCTCTGGAAAAGCATTATGCTTGTAGTTGATAACAACGCCGAGGTCCCATTGCGTTGCACGGTTGTAGTAATAGGTAGCGAACTTTTGAAGGTAAGGCTTGAACGCTGGCTGTTCAATCCACCAATCGAACCAGAAGAGTTGCGGTCGATATTTGTCAACTAGTTCGCAAGCGCGTCTTAGCCAGTCGTTTAGAAATCTCTCATCAGGCTGTGTGTCATGAGGCTTAGCAGGCCCATAGAAGCTGTGATAGGAAGGGTCTCTCACGTCTGAATCGAATTGCATACCCCCCTCAAAGAACCACCAATGCTCAGCTCTGTGGTACGAGACGCCGAAGACCAAACCTTGTTCTCGGACGGCTGCCGCCAACTCGCCGACTATATCACGTTTGGGCCCCATTTTGACGGTGTTCCATTCGCTGAAGCTGCAATCGTACATTGCGAAGCCGTCGTGATGTTCGGCAACCAGCACCACGTATTTAGCGCCCGACTTTCTGAAGAGCTCTGCCCATTCTGCCGGATCCCAATTCTCCGCCTTAAACAATGGAATGAAGTCTTTGTAGCCGAACTGTTTGTGCGGACCGTAGGTTTCTAGGTGGTGCTCATATGCGGTCTGGTCTTTGAGATACATGTTTCTAGGATACCATTCATTCTGAAAGGCTGGTACAGAATAAAGGCCCCAGTGGATGAAAATACCAAACTTGGCGTCTAGATACCATTCTGGAATTTTATAATGCTTAAGCGACTCCCAACTTGGCTGAAATGGCCCCTTGGGTATTACGATTAGACTATCGCTCATAGCAGACCCTCGACATAATTAAAAATTTTTCTGCTATTAAGATTTCTTGCTGGCTAATGCATATCGAAAGCACTATGTTTCAGCCTGAAACGCT
>CAYLSJ010000188.1:0-2487 GCA_964386655.1 uncultured Candidatus Bathyarchaeia archaeon
TCAACCTTCCGAATAAAGGGGCAATCACTAACCTCCCAAATGACTCTATAGTTGAGAGCCAATTCATAGTCGACAAACGAGGACTGACGCCCGTAGCCATGGGAGGCATACCTAAACCTTTCCTAGGGTTGACGCAGCATATTATAAACTGGCAAGAGCTAACAGTCGACGCTGCGCTAAGTGGTGATAAAGAAATGCTGTATCAAGCACTTCTCGCCTGCCCCTACGTACACGACATGAACGCCGCAAAGCACATAATGGATGAACTCCTAAGGGCTCACAGCGAATACATGCCTCAATTCAAGAAGAAGACTAAAGAGAGATAATGAAAGGTCAAACACAACCGGCCTGAGGAAGATGTGAGCTAAAAGCGCCCGCTTCCTATTCTTCTCTCTTTTTTCCTCGGGGTTGCCGCACTCTCTGCTTCTCTTGGTATTCCTGCAATAGAGTTAATGTTGTGTCGTCAGCCTTCACTTTTCGTATAACTTCAACCAGATTCTTGACAATGTCTTCTACTAGAAGCCTCCCTTTTTCCGACGTTGCGGGTCTCGCATCCCCGGCATAATGTTCCGGGTAGTCAGAGAACCAGTCAACAGGTGTCACAACACCCGGGACCTTAGTGCGTTTGAGAGGATTCCCTGGCTTAGGTGGTACCGCCTTCATTTTCACAAGTTCAGGACAGAGACAAAGTAGCTGGCTGGTCTCATTCTCACCTGCATGATAGTCAAAAGGCGTATCCAAGATTTCTTTCTCAACATCAGGGTCTAATAATGTCTCCGGAAAGTAGACAGCGTAGTCCTTATGTTTGCCCAAAATAGTTTGAAGAAAGAACCTTAGGAAGAACCTGTTACCACCGTGGCCGCTCACGAGAATTATCTTTTTGAACCCGTTTCTAGCAACCTCGTCACATAGGCTCTCCAACAAATGGAAATAGAGACTGGTTTCCACCGCGATAGCTCCCGGATTGTTCTTTGCCTCACAATTCTCGGTAAACATAACCGTTGGAAAAACAACCACAGGTTCAATCTTCGATGCTAAAAGCACCTTTTGATGAATGAGGAAATTGTCAGTTCCTATTGGCAAGTGATCTCCATGCTTCTCAAGTGAACCAAGAGGTATGATGCATACGCCTTTCGCGGCATCAACCGCCTTGATAAACTCGGGCGCAGTCATTTTTTCCCATTCCATACATATTTCCTCCTTTAAAGAAGCGCTTAAACCGAAAAGAATAAAATATTTATGGTTCAACCCTCTCGTAAGCTGAAGGATTAGACTCTTTTGCGGGCATTTGCAGCAGTGGTTATGCCCACAGCGATCCTTTCAAGCTTCAGCTTTACTGCGGACCCAGCATAAGCCACTGCCATTGCAGCTTGATATATTTCAAGCCCAATGCCGGGCATTGCATAATCAACATCGATCGGATTTTGCCAAAAGCAATGGAGATTAGCTATCTGCGAACCTCAAGATCTGCTGTTCCAATCTATCCAGTGTGCGCAGATGTTCGGTTACTTGGTATTTGAGGATTTGAAAGGTTTGAGACGCTACAGGATCTCGTCGATGTAGAACAGAGAGATAGAGGCTTATCATGTCGGCTGTGAAAAGCAAATGGAGCATGCGAGCTAACAGGCTGTCGCCCTCAGCCCAGATTTCAAGCACACTCTTCGCCCTTTTTTCAAAGAATGCTTCCTTTAAAGCCTCAATGCGAGTGCGCACTTCTTCAGGCTCATCCTGGCTTCGCAACAACACAAGCGTATAATGCTTGAGAATTCTAGTCGAGGCTTCCCAGCCCATGATTTCGTTGTGATTCAACTCTGGGAAGAAGTCACATCTAGCTGGAAGCTTACAGTTCTCGTTCACTTGCGTCTTGAAGCGCAAACCCACGCTGCGATACGAACCATAGCTGTAAATGACTGGGACCGTCCCGAAAATCTGTAAAGCCACTTTCTTAGCAAAATTTTTTTCAAACGGAACCTCGACAGCGTATTCCTTCGTCAGTCTATCAACCATTTCAGTGGCTTCTATCACCTCTTTGTCAACCTTCTCGTATGACAGAAGTCTAAGCTTGGCTAAGATGAACGGAAGTGGCGCAAAAAGGTATGGAAAAGAGACTCGAGCAGCAGCCATCTTAGGCAGTCCAATTACCGGTAACCCCAGAGCATTGTTAACTCGCGCCAAAGTGCCACCTGATGAGATTGAAACAATAATGCAACCTTCGCCCAATGCATCTCGCATGCAACTCAGGGTTTCCTCTGTATTGCCCGAATAGCTGATAAGAAAGACCAAAGTTCCGCTGTCAACGCAGGCTGGAAGATGATAGCCTCTCACAGACCCTGTAGGAACCTTGATTTCAGGATCAAGCCATTCTCGAGCAAGGTCGCCTGCTATGGCTGAACCGCCCATCCCAGCGAAAATAACCTTGTCAACAGCTCCAGTATAGTCGATGAAGCGGTTGCCAACCTTTGCCTTGTCTGGCAGTTCGAAAGCCTT
>CAYLSJ010000189.1:0-2484 GCA_964386655.1 uncultured Candidatus Bathyarchaeia archaeon
TGTTTTGAGAATCGCTGGATTATGCGAATTCACCGTCAAGATTCTGCTCACACCGCATGTCTTGAGCAGGGCAACTATGGTTTTTACGCTGAAGCATTCGCCAGGTCTAAACCGCTTGTCCTGCCTTGCATAGGCGAAGTAGGGAACAACAGCCGTAATCGTCTTGGCGCCCAAGTCTTTAGCAGTGTCAGCTAGCAGGAAAAGCTGAACCAGATTTTCATTCTGAGGCGGACCAGTGGTCTGAACTATAATTGCATCTTCACCTTGGACATCGCCTTCAAGTCTGATGCGGGATTCACCGTCTGGAAACCGTTTAAACTCCACAGAAACCTCTCTTGCCTCGAGCTGTGCAGCTACTAGTTTTCCCAACTCTGTTGATGCTGGACCAGGAACAATTATCAAGCCTGTTTTCACTTCCGCTTTGATATTAGTGAATATGGATGCTGTATGAGGCTTCTGATAGGTTATTATTTTCCCTTTGCCCTGTACTCATCAACCAATTCCTTGGCTCTGTCCAACCTTATCTTGCGTTCTTCAATCATGCGCTCAACAACCAGATCGATAAGGTCGCCTGTGGCACCAGCTGACATAGCGAAATTCTTGGCATGCAATCTCATGTGACCCCTTTGAATGCCTTCATGCGACAAGGCTCTCAACGCACCAAGGTTCTGAGCCAAGCCAACCGCTGCCAACACTTCCCCGAATTCACGGGCAGTTTTGACCTTTAAGATCTTGAGAGCTATCTTTGCGATAGGATGCACGCCTGTCAACCCACCAACAACACCGACAGCCACGGGCAACTCAAGAGCGCCAACAAGGTCACCGTTCTCATTTTTCTCCCATGTTGAAAGCGAGCCGTAGACGCCTTTGCGAGCTGCGTAGGCGTGAGCGCCAGCCTCGACAGCTCTGTGATCATTGCATGTGGCTAATACTACGCCAATGACACCGTTCAGAATACCCTTGTTGTGCGTGGCTGCGCGATAAGGGTCTGCTGCTGCGAAAGCGTATGCTTGGATAATCCCGTCTACGACTTCTTCGCCTCCAACCGCCTTCTTCGGCACAGTGCACCATGCTCGCGCCAGCCGTTTAGTTGCAAGGTTTGAGATGATGCGCAAGTAAACTCGTCCATGGGTAATTCGCTCTATGATGGGCGCAACAGCCTCTGCCATTGTGTTGACGGCATTAGCGCCCATGATGTCTCGACAGTCTACATGCAACTCGGTGATGACCATGGGACCTGTCTGCGTGTTGATAACCTTGACTTCTAGGTCCTTGGCGCCGCCGCCCAGAGAAACCAACATGGGGTCCTGTTCATTCGCTTTGCTGAGAATTTCTTCTTTAGCTGAATAAACTGCCATCTTTACGCCATGCGGGTCCTTAACGCCGACTGTTTGAATCTGTCCAATCATAACCGGCGGAGTGCTGTTAGTGAAGAAGCCGCCGCCTTCGCGCACCATTTTCGCTGCGTAGCTGGCAGCTGCCACAACTGATGGTTCTTCAATAGCCATTGGGACTAGGTAGTCGCGTTTGTTTATTAGGAAGTTCACTGCGATGCCTAGGGGCACCGGGAAGGCGCCGACCACGTTCTCTATCATTCTGTTAGCCAAGTCCAAGTCTAATGAGCCTGTGGACTGGAGAAGAATAAGATCTTCATCAGTCAGGTCTGCGAATTTCTTCACAAGTTGCAGTCTTTCCTTTGGTTTCAGCTTGTAGAAGCCGGGCAGCTGCGATGTTTTTTCCTTCAAGTCTTCAACTTCCTGAATCGTTTGGGTTTCACCTTACTATTCCTAGACCATATAATAGCTTAACTGCATTCCCACTAGCCCATGTGGATTGTTATGGTTTTGTCTCAAAGGCTAACAAACTAGTAATGGTTTTGATGGGCTGATGGGTTCAGTCGCCGCTCACCATGACACGTCTTATAAGCGCAGGCGGAGTGAAAACCAAATCAAGCCTTTTAACTCTCTCTTTCAAAACAAGGGGATTCTCTAGCAGCGACTTGATGCCTTCTACGTGCGCAGCTCCTACAAGGCTCAGGATTCGAGGCGTTTCTCCTTTCTCTAGACTTTGGGTGGCAATCCAAGCTAGTCTTGCCGCCATAAGCGTGTCTCGTTCATGTAGCAAAACGCGCCAGTAAGAAGAACCAATCTGCAGCCTGTGCATTCTGTCCCAGAACTCATGCTTTGACATGTCTATGAGCCATATGTTTGTGTCATAATTCTGCAATGCTTCAACAGCTCCTATAAACTCGCATTTTCTGGTGCAGCTTTCGCTCTGCGGGCACGTGATGCATTCTTTGTTTAGGGTTTGATACCGTCTCATGTCAAGTTCTATGGCGAGGTCTGTAGGCTTAAGTCGGCTTACTGCTCTGTAGGCGTCGTAGAGGCTGCGCCTAGAAAAATGGGTCGTGCCCAAGATGTGCACAAACTGAGTGTAGTCTATGTTGTAGATTTCTGCTTGCATCAGTCATGCACAGCTTTTTCT
>CAYLSJ010000190.1:0-2451 GCA_964386655.1 uncultured Candidatus Bathyarchaeia archaeon
TCCAGTGGCATGGAGCTAGACCGCGCGTCTGAGAAGAAGGTTGAGGGCATTTTCTTTCGGGAAGCGTTTCAACGTGTTCTGCCTGATGAGGTTGGTGACCTTATTTATCCGGCGCGGACAGTTGAATTCTACCGCAAAGATTTGTTAAGGTTTGTGGATTCTGCCGCGATACGGAAGGCTGGTTTAAGAGTTGTTATTGACTGTGCAAATGGGGCTGGGTCGTCAGTTGCTCCTGCTGTTCTGGGTGAGGTTGGCTGTGATGTTACGACCCTTAACTCTCGGTTGGATGAGCTTGTTGGTCCCAGGACTTTTGAGCAGGTGCCGTCGTCTATCTTGAATTTGACTCGAGTTGTGAAGGCGATTGGCGCTGATGTTGGTCTAGCCTTGGACAGTGATGCTGATCGTGTGTTGTTTGTGGATGAGGATGGAGAGGCTCTTTCTGGAGATGTCTCTCTTGCGTTGCTTTCACGTGAAAAAGTGAGAGAGCACAAGGGTGGCAGGGTTGTGGTTCCAGTCAGTTCGTCTAGAATTATTGACCAGGTTGTTGAGCCTGAGGGTGGGCAGGTTGTGCGCTGCAGAATTGGTCCGAGGGCGCTTCTGGATGCTGTTCTTAAGCATGAGGCGGTCTTCGGTGGAGAGGAAACAGGTGGTTTTGTGTTTCCTGAGTTTCAGAAGGGCTTCGATGGCATATTCTCGTCTGCGAAGATAGTGGAAAGCCTGTCCAAAGAAGATGTGAAGTTGTCGAAGCTACACGGTGATTTGCCCAATCTGTACATGGCGAGGGATTCTGTTTCTAGTCCGTTGGAGCTGCGGGGACGGATAATGCGGAGTTTTATCGAGGATTTCCACGATCGTCAGATTGACACGATAGATGGTATCAAGGTTTTTTATGATGACACTTGGGTGCTGATGCATCCGAGTAGTGAGGAGCCTGTGATTAATTTGTATGCTGAGGCGCCTAGCAAGGAAGCAGCGCATCGTGTTGTGCAGGAGTATGCGGAGAAGATTCGGGCTTTGACAAAAACCTGAGCGTCGCTGTGTCTATTTTTGATGTTACACCACTGATTTTTTAAGTGCATGATGCGTTAGTTTTGAATCCGCTTGAGGATGCTTGCGCTGCATGCGTGTTGCCATGATAACTTGGGAGTATCCGCCTCGTGTAGTCGGCGGTATCGCTCGGCATTGTGAGGGCTTGGCGAAGGCGTTGGTTCAGCAAGGGCATGAAGTGCATGTTTTCACGTTGGATTTTCCAGGCGCGCCTGATTATGAGGAGTATGCTGGTATCCGTATCTATCGCACGAGAAGTGAGGTTGGGCATCCTAATTTTTTGACGTGGGTTTTGTTGTTTAATCATTATATTGAGAAGCGTATGGCTGATACGAGTAAGCTTGTGGATTTTGATGTTTTGCATGTTCATGATTGGCTTACTGCGCCGGTTGGTGTTGCTTTCAAGCATTTTGCTCGTAAGCCTTTGGTTTTCACGGCTCACAGTACTGAGCATGGGCGGTCTGGTTTGCATATTCCTGATTCGTTTACGATTGATGGGTTGGAGTGGTGGTCTACGTATGAGGCGAATAAGGTTATTGTGACTAGTGGTTCTATGAAGGGTGAGGTTTGTGGGCATTTTCACATACCTGACGGTAAGGTCGAGGTTATTCCGAATGCCATAGATATTGCTCCTTATGAGGGTCAGGTTGATAGAGGGGCTGTGCGTGCGCGGTGGGGTATTCAGCCGCATGAGAGATTGATTGTGTGTGTGGGGCGTTTGGTGCCTCAGAAAGGGATTGAGTATTTGATTCATTCTGTGCCGATTGTGGCTCGGAAGCGTCCTGAGGCTAAGTTCGTAATTGTGGGCGATGGCTGGTATAGGGATCATTTGCAGTATCTTGCCAACACGAGTGGGCAGAGGTGGAGGATTACTTTTACTGGGTTTATTTCTGATTATGACTTGGTTGCTTTGACTAAGAGTGCTGATGTTATTGTTGTGCCGTCTATCTATGAGCCTTTTGGCATTGTAGCCCTTGAAGGTATGGCTGCTGGTGCTCCTGTTGTGGCTAGTCAGATTGGTGGTTTAACTGAGTTTATTGAGCATGATCGCACGGGTGTGTTTGTGTATCCGCGTAATCCTGAGTCTATTGCTTGGGGCATTGATCATGTGCTTTCTAATCCTGGTCATGCAGAGTGGTTGGTGAAGAATGCTCGTGAGGTGGTGCGTAAGACTTATAGTTGGGAAGCGGTTGCTAAGAGAACGTCTAAGCTGTATAAGGATGTTGTGGGATAGGTGGTTTTATGAGTTTGCCAACTGTGCCTCCTGTGCCTGAGGAGTTTCGTGTTTTGTCTATGATGCATAATATTGGTGCGGTGACGGCTGAGCGTTCGCTTTCTGCTGATGAGTTGGCTCAGTGGATGGGTATGGAGGCTGGGACAGTTAGGGCTTTTGTGCAGAAGCTG
>CAYLSJ010000191.1:0-2419 GCA_964386655.1 uncultured Candidatus Bathyarchaeia archaeon
GGAGGTTGACGAGCCATTCTTTGCATTGGAGTTCGGTTTTTTGGTCTTTTGGGCAATTGAGCGCTTTTATTGCGCCTACTGTGTTCTGGGTCATGTAGTCTACGATTACTTTCATGTAGTTCAGGGTGACGTGTTTGTTTAGCTGATGTTCGATTAGGTCGAGTCTTAGTGTGGTTTCTGTTCTGAGTTTTTCCATTTCGTTTCGAAGGTCGATTAGGTCTTTGCTGACACGCATGGTGAACGCCTTCCGTGCCTTCGTAGGTTAGGTTAATCATGTAACCATTTAGGTTAAATACTTTTCTGTTGTGAATAGAAACCGCAGAACAATAAGAGGAGGTTAAGGTTGATGAATGAAATAATAGCGTATTGTGGGCTTGACTGCGCCAAATGCGAAGCGTACTTGGCAACTCAGAAGAATGATCGTGTCGAATTGGAGCGTGTGGCGCAGAAGTGGTCTGAGGGCGGCACGAAACTGACAGCTGAAGATGTGACATGTGACGGTTGTTTCGGCAAACGGATTTCGAAATATGCGCGCACTGGTTGCGCGATAAGGACTTGCGGGGTAGACAAGAAGGTCAAGAACTGCGCTTACTGTAGCGAGTACAAGTGTGAGAAGATTGCGAAGTTTCTGGAGAATGCTCCTAAGGCAGCAGAGAAGCTAGATACAATTCGGAAAAGCTGGGTACAACTCACAAACGTCTCTGAGATACCTACTGACCAAACGCTGCACCGCTACGTCGTAAGACTACCGCGCTTAATCTGAAAGCCTCAGCGCTTTCTCCCAATCACAAGTATTACAGATGGACTAGCGTTGCCGAACTCTCTGTTTCTTTTTTTCAGTTCTTCACCTTTCTCTTGGAGTTTGGTGCGTGTCTCTGGGTCTGTGATATCCTGCAGTCTTTTGAGGTTGTCATCGATTTCTTTGATTTGGTCTTGGACATTCTCTTCATTTCTTGGGTCTTCGCATCTTTGTCTCTTTTCGCAGGATAGGCATTTGACGGGGTGCGTGGATTCGAGTATCTCAACCTGTTCAAGCTGTAGGTTCCTAATGGGTTCTGTGATTTTGTGTTTGGCGAGAGTTGCTTTGTGGGTTTTGCCTAGTGCTGTGTCTATCTCGGCGTCCCATGTGTGCTGTAGCAGGTTTGTTTTCTGTGCTTCGGTTTGGTTTCCATCGCTGAATTCTTCTTGAATGATGAGGTTTCCGTCAGGTTTCAATACGCGCTGCATTTCAGCGAGTACTTTGTCTATTCTGCTGAGATGGTGCAGTGAATAAGCCATGCTCACGGTGTCGAAGGAATTGTCGCTGAATTCTAGGGATTCTGCGTTCATCTCTAGGAGTTCGACAGGTTGGTCCTTGAATCGTTTCTTTGCGGATTCCAGGTCCTTTGTTAAAATGTCGATTCCGACGAAGCTGTCGTAGTTTTTTAGTGTTTTCATTAGGGTGTTGATGAAGTCGCCAGTGCCTGTTGCGATGTCTAGGATTTTTCCGCCGGAGATTGAGCCTAGTTTGGTTCGCATCTCCACTGCGCCTGATGCTGCTAGGTATGTGGGCAGGCTCTCCAATTCGGCTTCCTCTCTCTTGGGCAGACAGATTACTGTGGAGGTTCTTAAGTTTTCGCGTGGCAGTAGTGGTGTATCGTTTGATGTTGAGTTCAGGGGGTTGTGCGACAGGTTTTTGTGTGTTGCGTTGCTGTTATGTGTGGCATTGTGGTTGTGAGGTTGGCTGGTATGGTGTTTGAGTTTGGTGAGGTTCGGTTTAGGTCTGTTGAGCGTGAGGACTTGAAGTTGTTGCATGGTTGGGAGAATGATTTTTTGGTGATTATGTATTCTCGGGGTCGTCCTTTGAATTTTGTGAGTATGTCACAGTTGGAGCAGATGTATGAGGAGTGGGTTAAGGATGATAGGCATTTGCATTTTATTGTGGAGTTGGTCAGTTCTGGTGAGGCTGTTGGTACAGCGCGTTTGCATTTGCATGATTGGGGTCGGGTGAGGTCGTGTGATATTGGAGCTTATATTGGTCGTAAGGAGTTGTGGGGGAAAGGCTTCGGTAAGCAGATTTACCTCGGCTTGCTGGAGATGGCGTTCAATCAGTTGAATATGGATCGTTGTGAAGCTGGTAGCATTGAGTATAATCGGCGGAGTCATAAGGCTTTGGAAGCATGTGGATTCAGGAAGACTGGGGTTGTTAGGCAGTGTTTTTTTGTGAACGGGCGGAAGTGGGATGATTACTCTTTTGACCTGTTGAGGGAGGAATATTTGGAGCAGCGGATGACTCTGTTGAGGAGGATTCTTGGAGACAAGGTTGAAGAATACCTGAAGAAACATTGCGCCATAGAAGGATTCTAGGCTAGGCTCTGTGGGCTGCGGGAAAAAAGATTTTAAAAGAAGAAGGCAGTATGCCCCTTATACCTTCTTCTAC
>CAYLSJ010000192.1:0-2414 GCA_964386655.1 uncultured Candidatus Bathyarchaeia archaeon
CATAAATATACTCCACCTCATTCCGCTCAGGCGCCCTCACATAATACCAGCTTCGCGCGTAAGGCGGCACAATGTTCGGCTGAAAACCACCCTTCTCTACAATATAATGAATCCGCGCATCCTGAATCACATGCTCACGCAAGTAATTCACACCAATGTTCATCAACTCAACAGCGTCCAAAGCGCTCCTGCCCTGCTCAGGCGAGCCTCCAGCATGCGCTGCTCTACCGTAGAAGTGAAACCTAGCCGACACAATAGCCAAACTACTTCGCAAGGAAGCCGCATTCATACTGCTAGGATGATGACCAAAAGCTGCATCTAAACCATTAAAGAAGCCATCTCTCACCATGTACACTTTGCCGCTGTAATTCTCCTCAGCGGGACAGCCGAAAAACTTGACAGTGCCGCCTGACCCAGATTTCTCCAGCGCTTTCTTGACAGCAACCACCGCCGCCATACCACTCGTTCCATAAATATTGTGTCCACAGCCATGTCCAGGCTTCTCAGGCTCTGAGGGTTCCTGACGTGGAACCGCTTTCTGTGACAACCCTGGCAGAGCATCGTATTCACCCATTATCCCGATAACGGGCTTATCTTTACCATATGAAGCGACAAAAGCAGTGGGCATGCCAGCGATACCGCGTTCTAGCTTGAACCCGTGTTTCTCCAGCTCGTCTGCTAGTAAAGCTGATGATTTGGACTCAATCAGCCCTAGCTCAGCAAACTCCCATATCCTATCGCTGATTTCAATCAAACGCTCCTTGTTACCTTCAATCCATTCGAAAGCTACCTTCTTATCTACAGCCAACTGACACCCTCCTTTAGAACAGGAAAATAAGAAGCCAACTGCATTTATGACTTACCATAAGCCACTGCTCCATGTAAGTTTATTAGACCCCAAGACTCCGATAGCTAATTCAACACCATCTGAACAGCTGTCTATAAAGAGAGGAATGGAGAGGGAGAAATGCAGAAAAGACGACTTGGAAGAACACATCTTCAAGTTTCAGTTATCGGATTCGGCGGCATACCCATAATTCAAACCAGCATACCAAAAGCAGTTGAAATAGTCAGACGCGCCTACGACTTGGGCATAAACTACTTCGACACAGCCCGCGTCTACGGCAACAGTGAAGAAAAATACGGCATAGCACTTGAACACGTGAGAGACAAAGTCATAATCGCCACCAAAACACACCAAAGAACACGAGAAGACGCAGCTAGAGCTGGACTCAAACAAAGCTTACAGAAACTGCGAACAGACCACATAGACATAATGCTACTCCACGGCATAGACGACGAAAAAACCCTGGAACAAGCAATGGCAAACGAAGGCTCACTCACAGCCCTCAAAGAAGCCCGTCAACAAGGAAAAATCAACTACATAGGCATGTCAGGGCATCGACCACTAATCCTCATGAAAGCCATCCGCACAGGAGAATTCGACATGATCCTCGTGCCCTTCAACATCATAAATCGTGAAGCATCCGAGGAGCTGTTTCCACTCGCCAAGGAACTAGACATAGGCGTTGTAGTCATGAAACCCTTCGGAGGAGCAAACCTCAGCTTCGCAGCACGTGAACTCTGGGCGTCGCGAGTGCCGGAAAAAGCCGAATTCAACCGCATAATGGGAGAGGGAACAGCCAAAACCGAACGCGCACTCAGATTTGTTCTGGCACACGACGTACATACCATGGTTCCTGGATTCAGCACACTGGAAGAGGTTGAATCAGCAGCTAAAGTCGGAGAGGAATTCAAGGGTCTAACTCCAGAGGAGAAAGCCGACTTTAGATTCGGCGAGTTGCCACCACTGCCATTCTGTAGGGAGTGCGGACTCTGCATGCCCTGCCCAGATGGCTTAAACATACCGCTAATTCTCGGACTCGACAGATACTACACGTTTTATGGAATAGCAAATTGGACAAGAGAAGTCTACCAACGCCTCAACACCAGAGTTGACAGCTGCACAAGATGCGCCAAATGCGAGCCCAAATGCCCATACAAACTACCGATAATAGAAATGCTCAATCAAGCAGACGAAAGGCTATCAAAATAGAAAGAAAGAACGTGTGCAACCGCCTAATAGCCTACAAAAGCTTTTTACGTTTGGCATGTTTTCCTCATGTAGCCTATTTCAGAAATGAAGGCATAAACCACCAACGATGATACGCCATGGGACGTTACCGCCAGATCGAAGAAATCGTCAGACTCATGAACGACCCGGTTCACATACGCAACACCAGCATAATCGCTCATGTTGACCACGGAAAGACCACACTGAGCGACAGTTTACTCGCCGCGGCAGGCATAATCAGCGAGCAGACCGCTGGACAGAAACTCTTCTTAGACAGCTGGGAACTTGAACAAAAACGCCAGATGACCGTGTTCGCCAGCAACATCAGCTTGGCACACAC
>CAYLSJ010000193.1:0-2379 GCA_964386655.1 uncultured Candidatus Bathyarchaeia archaeon
TCATGGAAAGACATAACTAGGTACGTGCAGTTTCCACTAGTGATTCTATGTGTCCATTAGTTGTCAAAACAACTAAGCATTCCAAGATTGCTTCTAAAGGTAACGTTCTGAATGTGGATGAGATCAGAAAAGATTTTCCAATTCTGAAGTCTGGCGTAATTTATTTAGACAGCACTGCTAGTAGTTTGACGCCTGAGCCTGTTTTGGCAAAGGTTTTGGAGTTTTATCACGAGTATCGTGCGAATGTTGAGCGCGGAGTTCACAGGCTATCCGTCAAAGCCAGTGACGAGTGTGAGCAGGCGCGAAAGAAAGTTGCGGATTTCATTAATGCCAGATCGACTTCCGAAGTTCTTTGGACTCGCAACACGACGGAAGGCACAAACTTGGTTGCCAGTGGCTTGACGTGGAAGAAGGATGATAAGGTTGTTACAACTGTGTTGGAGCACCATTCCAACTTCATTGTTTGGCTTCGTGTCAAAGACAGACATGGCGTTAGAATTGAGCTGGTGACTCCGCGCAAGCCTGTGATGAAAGGAATTGTTGATTTGGCTGATTTTGAGAAACTGGTTGATGACAAGACGAAGCTCGTGGCAGTTGCGCATGTCTCTAATGTTTTAGGCGCTGTTCTGCCGATAAAGGAGATTGCTGAAATTGCTCATGAGCATGGCGCTTATGTGCTGGTTGACGCGGCGCAGTCTGTTCCTCACATGAAGGTTGATGTGAAGAGGCTTGGTTGTGATTTCTTAGCCTTCAGTGGGCACAAGATGTGTGCGCCTACTGGCTCAGGTGTTTTATACATGAAGGAAGAGCTTACTGAAAAAGTTGAACCGCTCATTATCGGTGGCGGATCAATCATGGAGGTAGGCACTGATTATTACAAGCTGGATGCGAGTCCTAGACGTTTTGAAGGCGGCACAATTGACATTGCTGCGGTGATCGGTATGGGCGCTGCGGTAGACTACTTGTCAAAGATTGGCATCGACAAGATTGATGCTCACGAGAAATTGCTTGTCCAACGCATGTATGATGGCTTAACAGCTCTGCCTAATGTGGAAGTCTATGGTCCTGAGCCTGAAAAGCGAGTTGGCATCATGCCGTTCAATGTCGGCGACTTGAATCCTCATGATGTTGCGTTAGCTTTGGATGTTTCCGCTAATATTATGGTACGCTCTGGTCATCACTGTGCTCAGCCTCTTACGAAGACTGTTATATGCAGGCAGGGCACGGTGCGGGCTTCATGCTATCTATATAACACATTGGCTGAAATAGATGCCTTTGTCTCGGCTGTGAAGGAAATCGCCGAAACCATGGCCAGATGACATTTTATATGCGCTTGTTCTTTCTTAAGTGCTAGATGTCTAGAACACGCATGGAGCTATGAGGAAGGCGCATCCATCATAGGCTTTCCCCATTTCAGCCGCTCTGAGCAAGAAGGGAAACGGCTTAGTCTTGACCACAAAGACATGGGCATCTTCAAAGTGGGTTGACAGGAATTGAAACGCAGCACCTAAGAGTTGAGGAGAGATGTAATACGTCAAGTCTGGGTGGCTGACAACAAGCTCGAGGCATTTCTCTGTTTTTTCATCATCTGGTTTAAGGCTTAGTTTGCAGTCTTCCACTTTAAGCGGTTTGTAGTATTTGAAAAATTCCCTCTTGCAGTCCTCCTGTGCAAAGAGCCCAATTACCTTCTTTTCGTCTGGGATCAGTTCGATTTCGTGAAGTTTCGAGGCTCCTTTCTGCATTTTTATTCCGGTTTCTTCTTGAAATTTCTCTGCCCATCCTAATATACTCATTTTTTCATCTCTTATTGTTGGTTCAAGCTTGTTCCAGATTTGGTCGACGTCTTTGAGGAACCTCGCAATCTCCTTGCCCTTGCCTGTTAATCGGTAGACAATTCCGTCTTTGACAATGATTGAGTTCTCTAAGAGGAAGTTGAGATGATAGTTGAAATTCCCTGTGCTTGTAAGATGCTTTACGTGTTCGGCTGAGTCGAGGAGATCAGAATAACCTGCTTTCTTTGCTTCATCTAAGCGTCTGATAATTTTGTTTCTCGTCGGATCGGCAACAATGGAAAGGGCTTCGCTTTTTCTCAAAGATGTCGCCACAACTAATCGCTTGGGAATTGCATATAGCATTTTTTGACCATAATTTAGTCATCATGTGAGAAGGTGCGCATCTCATAAATCGTATATTTGCACGCGCCATCATAGATTTGCAAGGTGATTCATTGTCCAAAGCCCAAAAGATGAAAAAGATAGCTAGCGAGATTCGCATGTGTGCTGAGTGTCCGCTTGCAGCAGAGCGTAGGAGAGCTGTTCCTGGAGAAGGTGCTGTCGCTGCTGGTGTTGTTTTTGTGGGTGAGGCGCCTGGCTATTGGGA
>CAYLSJ010000194.1:0-2356 GCA_964386655.1 uncultured Candidatus Bathyarchaeia archaeon
CTCAGACAACAGCCTTGCTGAAAGATGTGGTTCGTTTCAAATATTGGTCTCTGTGGTCTTTAGGCTCCTAAGACCGGAACAAGGAGGATTGAGAGAAAAGAACAATAATGGTTGGCAAACAAAAAGACATTTTGGGAATTGATATGCGTGTTTCTTCAACGGGAACGAAAAACTGGTTAGAAAGCTTAGAAGCTATTCTCGTATTTGTTCTACCTTTGCTTTCTGCAATTCCTCTGCATGTGATGGGTGTTCTATCGGAGGTTTCTGGCAATTACGTCACGTATGCTATTTACATTACGTGTTCAATTGCCCTAACCAAATACAACGGAAGAGCATTAAGAGAAATTGGCTTGACGCTTAAAGGGCTGCTGCCCAGCCTTGGGTTATCTGGGGTCACAGTTTTGGCCTCATTTCTGGTTAGGCTCATATCAGCCGAGCTGCAGTTTTCACCAGAAGCGAATTCAGGGGTAGCTGTTGCACAGGGCTTACTGTTTTGGACAGTTAGCGGTTTCGGGCAAGAGGTCTTGTTCAGAGGGCTCGTATTCTTTTCGTTCTATAGGTGGAAGGGCTGGAAGACTGCATTGCTTGTTTCGTCTGTGCTGTTTGGATTAATGCACGTTAGCCAAGGGATAGCGGGTATAGTGTTTACTGTTTTGATAGGCGGGTATTGGGGCTGGGTGGCATTCAAAACCAAAAATACAATCGGAACATCCATAGCTCACAGTCTATTCAACTTCTTCTTCACTTTCCTGTTTGTTTCTTGAGGTCTGAGAGGCGGCAGAGAGCAGCACACGTGAGATGGTCAACCAACCACCTTTGCTCTTTATGGCTCAGAGAACATGTCTTAAGAGTCTTTTTTTGTCCATTTTCAGGTTTGGTTAGCGTTGGAATGATGCCGAGCTGCTGCACTAAACTGAACAAATCTCGGCTCCACCAAGCCTCTACTACTTTCCCATTGGCAAAGCGGTGGATGATGACTCCTATCATCGTCGTCTTCTTCTCTGTAGCTGGCAAACCAGGCAGCAAAAAAGACTCGCACAAATCATAAGAACTGAGTTGAAACATGTAGTGAACGGTGACGCGAATTGCTGGAAGGCAGAAATGTGAACTTGAGGCGCATGGAGAAAGAGGAGTTGCCCTTGTTTCAGGAGTGGGTGAACGACCCTGAATTCATGGGTGAATTTCAACCTCCGATACAGTGGACTAAAGCTGAATTGGAAAAGATGGAGAGTAGTCATTTCGAACCAAAGGTATTCATAATCGAGAAGAAGGACGGAAACAAGATTGGTCACATAGTACAGTATAGCTCGTATCTAGGTACGGTAAAGCTGTTGGAAATAGGCTATGCCTTGCTTCCGAGTGAAAGGGGCAAAGGCTACTGCACTGAAGCTGCTCAGCTGATGGTGGATTATCTATTCCTCTCTATGGATGTAGGCAGAATACAAGCAACAACCTCCATAAGAAACAAGGGTTCACAAAGGGTCTTGGAGAAAGTAGGCTTCACGAGAGAAGGAACAATCCGAAAGACTGCAAGAGGAGAAAGGAGAGACGCTTACTTGTACAGCATTCTGAGAGAAGAGTGGAAAGAACCAAAAATACTGACAAGAACCAATTGAGATAAAACTTCAGAGTAGGGCACTATTTCCTTGATCTCGGTATTCCTATCCACTTTGGTGTTTTTTTCCTATATTCTATGTAATCAGTTCCATATTTCTTGACACATTCAGATTCTTCAACGGGGATTTCCATAACGTGGTTTAGAATCATCCAAATTGATGCAGTCAAGAAATAAACCCATGAAATGCTAACCAAGGATATGCCAATTAGGCTAATGAAACCACCAAGATACATAGGATTTCGAGAATAACGGAAAATACCTTTAGTGACTGGTTTATCAATGGGAGTAGTTGCAAAGCCGTACATGGCTAGGTATCCTATGATCATGCCTACTATGTAAACGATGAGTCCTGCATAGAACCATAAGGCGTTGAGTCTTAGAGGTAAGAGAAATGGCAGAATATGTAGGATAAGGAAAAGCACTATTGGAATTTTCTTAGAGGGACCACCTGTGTGTATTCGAACGGCATTAATGATGTGCATTAAAAAGAGCGGGATAAGGAAGATCCAGGCATTCCAAAAGCCTAACTCAAATTCGGGTATAAGAGACATAGTTTCCCCGAATCTTCATTGTAGAACCTTTCTCCTTAAATTACTAATGCAACTTGAAATGAAAGCATGTTAGCTTTTAAGTCCACTTCATTGTAATCTTCTCTTTTAGGTGACAGGAGTGGTTGACGTAATAGAGACTGCAGCAATAATAGCAGCAGCAGGAGGCGTACTGGTTGGTGTTATCTAT
>CAYLSJ010000195.1:0-2348 GCA_964386655.1 uncultured Candidatus Bathyarchaeia archaeon
GATAGCATGATCTGAACGCTTGCTCCATTTCTCTTATTTGGCTTTTTGCCTGAATAATAGCCCATTTTGTGCCACCTATTCTAAGTTCTAGGATACATAGTGGTCCTTGTCTCTTCACATCGAACTTTCTTGTGAACCCTTTTGCGGTTTTCCTCATTTTTGCCATACAGCTTTCGGTGAGACTCCTTGGGATTTCGGAAGGGAGACAGTGGAAAGTGGAAAGATCGCGATCATGAACGGTTTCCAGCTGCAGATTTCTAATTCTTGCTTTGTTGACAGTTGATACAAATATTACCCCGTACCCCACGAGGCTCATAGCGAAATATACGATGGTCAGAAGACCGACCGTTACGGAGGTTGCGGAAAATGGTTGTGTCAGCATGATCATGGAGGACAAGTCGAGAGTATGGAAGACAACGTCGCTTGCCATGTATAGCGTAATGAGCGAGGTCTGATACACTAGATAAACGAAGAATCCTGAAGCTACAACTGCATATGACAGTAGAGCTATTTTCTTCTTGGTTTCTAGGGATTTTTGATCTTTCTTCTCTTGTCTCCTTAAGGCTCTGTTTAGCAGGTGCTTTACGTAGTCGACAGAATCATGCCTCAGGTTTGGTATATTCAACAAGTCTGCGAGCGCATAGTACCCATCTGAATCAAACGTTGGGACAAGATTCCATAGAGTCATGTAGAAGCAGAAGAAAGCAGTCATCGAGACGACGTGGAACACGGAAGGAGACAGAGGCAAGAGAAATGTGGTTAGCACAAGGGCTGAGCCGACCATGAGTGTGGAAAGGTTTCCAGCCATGTAGACTATTATTCTTTGGCGTCGTTGAAGCGTCCACGAATCTCTTGCATCAATGTAGAAGAAAGGTCCTAGATAAAGAAGGCCTGTGCCTATCTCTCCAGGAGAGCCGCCATAGTGAACCAGAGCTAAGCCGTGTGACCATTCGTGGAGGGCAATCACTGGCGCCATTACGATAAAGAAGTAGAAGAAGAAACCGACGACAGATGACCCCAAGATTTCAAAATTGTTTTTATCAGCGAATATGGAAGCGAAAGTTCCGGCGAAGAGAAAACAGGTTAGAATTACAAATAGGATACTTGCCCAAAGAAGCGGCGCATACAGTATGGATCTGATTTTCTTATGGATGCCTGCGATAAATTCCTTGCTTTCTTTTATTAGGGTGACCTCTATACGGAACGCTGATGCAACGTTGATTCTTTTTGTGGTCTTGGGCTCCGACTGGGACTCAAGCAGTCCTTCTCCTGCAAGTGCTATTAGAGAGTTGCTTACCATCTTCGGTGTTACGTTGGACCATTTCTTAGAAAGCCCATCTTGTATCTCAAGCACCGTGTGTTTTCCATCAATTGAAAGCCAGACTTGATAGGTTAGTTCGTCCAGCGTGTACGTTAATCCTGTAGCATGGTTTTTCATGACTCTTAGCTCTTCGTTGTCAACGGTCATGGTTTTCACATTGACTTTTGGGCCCTGATATGGAATGAAATTCGGGTTGTAGTGTATCTCGAAAACGACATCGGTCTTTGACAATGCTGCGGACATTCAAATGCGCCGAAATGGATTATCTTGTTCTATGGGTTTAAGTCTTATGAAAGTTAAACCCGGCGAGTTCACTTGCTACAAAAGATAAAATTTAATATGCTTTTTGGTGGTATAGATACATGCTTCTCCATGTTCAAGTTTGATGATCTTAGCCTTTCGAAATTCCTATCAAAGCCTCGTTTCTTGTACGAGGTTGCGGAGCACTATGGAATCTCAGAAAAACTCGCGGAGTTTCATCTGCAAGAAGCGGTCAAATCGGGGCAGGTTCTTGTTAGCAAAAGACCCGTCTTCCAGACTCTGCGGCTTTCAGACGGTAGAATGAAGCGATTTAGTGGATTTGTTTATGTTTTCGGGAAAAGTTCAGTCCTCATGAATCGTGTGATGAAGTTGTCTATTAAAGAGCCAAGTGGTTCACCTGAGGCAGGAGGTGAAGCTGCTTCTATTAGGTTTCTGTCTAATACTGATGCGCTGAAAGCAAAAGAGGTGTCCGATCGCAAATTGCCAAGTTCCCGTAAGGAGGGGACAAGTGACTCACGCGTTGATGTGCATCGCTTTAGAACAAGTGGTTCTCTCGTGTCGCAGTTCGGCACATCACGTAGTAAGGTAAAGCTGGCTAGAACGAGGACCATTGACCGTTTGCTGCGACATGTACCAAGGTCAGTTGAGGAGGAAGTTAAGTCTATTTCGCAGGTTGAGAGAATTCGTTTGTTTCGAGCTTTGCTGAAGGAACCTTTGCCTTTTCTTGATCTTCATGGTCGCTTCGGCGTTTCCAAGCAGATTGTAA
>CAYLSJ010000196.1:0-2329 GCA_964386655.1 uncultured Candidatus Bathyarchaeia archaeon
GTGTCATCGTTGTCTATGGCGAAGTTGTTCTCTTCTTTCAGAGGCATCGGAACGGGTTTGGCGCCTACAAAATTCACCATAGATTCATAGATTGGGAACCCTGGGTTTGGGTACAGGACTTCGTCTCCTGGCTCAACGCAGGCTAGTATGCTGAAGAATATGATTGGCTTGGCTCCAGGTGTAACAACAACTTCGTCCGGGTCAACTGTGATTCCGCGGCTTTTCGAAAGATATTCTGCAATCGCTGTTCTGAGTTCAGGGATGCCAGCCGCTGGAACGTAATGTGTGTAGCCGCTTTTCATGGCTTTGACTGCTGCTTCTTTGATGTTGTTGGGTGTGTCGAAATCTGGTTCGCCGATCTCCAGATGGATTATGTCGCGTCCCTGTTTTTCAAGCGCTTTGGCTTTGGCTAGCACTTCGAATGCTGTTTCAGTGCCTAATCCTTCCATTCTCTTGGCGAATACTTGTGTCAAGTTGATCACTCAGAAGCCAGAGTAGAAAGAAGATAGGCTATTTAACATTTGCAGTTTCGTTATTATAGTCGCGCATCACTGCATACTATTATCTCTAGCTCTTCTTCACCTTGAGAACGTCAGTGTTGACTAGATTCGGCGGAGTCTTTCCTTCGAAGAAAGCCACTAGGTTTTCTGCGACCATTTCAGCCATTCTTGACCTAGTCTCGTAGCTTGCGCTTGAGATGTGCGGTGCAACAACTATGTTGTCAAGCTTCAAGAGAGGATTATCCATGGCTGTGGGTTCTTGTTCGAACACGTCGAGTCCTGCTCCAGCAATCCAGCCTTCCTTTAACGCTTTGTAAAGGGCTTTTTCGTCGACCACTGGGCCTCGAGCATTGTTGACTATGTAAGCGGTCTTCTTCATCATCTTCAACTTCTTTTCATCAACCAAGTGATACGTCTCTTTCAAGAGGGGCACGTTCACCGTGATGAAATCCGATGTCTTGAACAGAGTCTCAACGTCAGTGAATTGTATGCCATACTCCTTTTCGAAGTCTTGTCTCCTCACCACGTCGTGATAAAGCACTTTCATGTCAAAGCCTTTGGCTCTCTTGGCTATTGCGCAGCCTATTCTGCCTAAGCCAACGATGCCTAAGGTGGCTCCGTAAACGTCTCTTCCCTGAAGCATCATTGGATGCCATCCCACTTTCCACTGTCCTGTGCGAACATACTTGTCGCCTTCAACAACTCTTCTTGCCACCGCCATCAGAAGCGCCCAAGCAAAATCAGCAGTAGTCTCAGTTAGCACGCCTGGAGTGTTCGTGACGTATATGCCTCTCTTCGTGGCTTCTTGAAGGTCAATGTTGTCGAAGCCTACAGCCATTTGTGCTACAATCTTCAGTTTGGGTGCTGCGTTGTACACTTCTGCGTCTATCTTGTCGGACAGCAGCGGCACGAGGGCATCTATTTCAGCGGCTTTCTCAATTATGACCTTTTTTGGCGGAGGAGAGTACTCAGGCCAGACTTCTGTGTCAAACTTCTCTTTGATGATGTTTAATCCACGCTCAGGCATTTCGCGTGTAACGTAAACCTTGGGTTTCGGCATGCTAACTCACATCTTTATTCATAGTTAGAGTTCGCTGTGTATGATGCACGCAAACTTATTACGTTTGCGACAATCCATTAATGACCTCTCAGGTCGCCTTGACCACTAAACGTGAGAACATTATGATCCCGATAAAGAATGCCGAGCAATTGCTGAAGAACGCTGGCTCAAGTCTTGACCGAAAAGCAAGGCAGATAGCCCTAGACGCCCTCACCGCAGCGTTGAAAGCAGTAGACCCGAAAGCAATCATCAAATCAAAGATCCAATTCAAAGACGACACACTCAAGATTGAAAATCTAACGTTCAACCTGAACAAGTATAGGAGCATCTATGTTGTTGGCGGAGGCAAAGCATGCGGACCTATGAGTGAAGCGTTTGTCGAGCTTCTTGGAAACCGCATCAAAGAAGGTGCCATAAACGTGCCGTACACCAGCGCGCGGTACAAGACTGGCAATGTGAAGCTGTGCAGAGCTAGCCACCCGATTCCAGATGAAGCAGGCGTCAAAGGTGCGCGTAGAATGTTGAAGCTGGCTGCGAAAGCTGAAGCAGATGACCTTGTAGTGTGTATAATTTCTGGCGGTGGCTCAAGCCTAATGCCACAGCCACGAGGTGGCATATCTCTTGAAGATAAGAGGCAGGTTACAGATGCCTTGCTGAAGTCTGGCGCTACAATCAATGAGATCAACACTGTGCGCAAGCATATTTCAGCGTTGAAGGGTGGATGGTTGGCTAAAGAGGCATATCCCGCCACTGTTGTTAATCTGATTCT
>CAYLSJ010000197.1:0-2322 GCA_964386655.1 uncultured Candidatus Bathyarchaeia archaeon
ACACACCATAACTAACCAAAAAATCAGAAATATAATGCAATTTGCTTTTTCTCATAAGTCTATCAGGAATGAAATAGGTCCACAGAGGATCATCTTGAAAGGCCAGAGCAAGTACCTTGCTGGCTGACTTAATCTGGGATTTTGTAAGCGGGAAAAGATCATCCAGGCTTGTCGCCGTAAATGATCATCTCATCATTTCTATATTGAGTATCTCTCAGGCTATAAATTAGCATGCCTGCGCCACTTTTCCTTTCCTGATGTGGGTATTAGGCTGAGTTGTTGCATCAAGCCCAAGGCATCGTGCCTTGCCCAGATTTCCGCGAATTTGCCTTTTGCAATGCGGTCGGTCTGGGCCTTCCACATCGTCGCTTTCTTGTGTGTAGGGCAGATGCCTTGATTTCGCCTTTGTGTGTGCCATTCACAGGGCAGCGGGTTACTACTTTATCACCTTCGGCGATAATGTCGCGAACTGTAAAATGAAGATCTGGGAAGGCTCCGAGTTCCTCTCTGAAACTCTTTTTGCATTCTTCGAGGCCATGTGTCTCTCCTAAGCTACTGTGCGTTACCAAGTCAGCAGCGCATAATTCGAAGCATGCAGTCAGATCTCTCTTGTTCACCAACTCATAATAACGGCGCTCAAGCACCTTGAGCTCCTCTACTGACGTAACAAATCACCCGCTAACTGCTATCAACCTATGCCTATTTATGTAATTCAGACTGCGCGCTCCCCTTTTCCGCAAATCATAAGAACGAAGCTTTTCTTAGCATTCTGGAGTTTGTCTTTCCTCGTGGAATGTGGTTCTGAATGGTTGATCCAAGAATCGAGAAACTTGCAAAGCTTTGCGTTCAATACAGCGCAGCTGTGAAGCCGAAGGACAAAGTCCTCATAGAAGGAAGCGATCTGGCCTACCCTTTGATAAACGAAATATACAAAGAATGCCTCCTTTGTGACGCAGATCCAATGATTCTCCCGCAGCTTGATGTTGAATACACCTTTTATAAGCACGCAAAGAAGCACCAGCTACGTCAAGATTTCATTCGGTCTGTCGTCAAGTTTCTCTACGAGAGAATCGACGTTCGAATAACTGTGGCTTGTAATCCGAACCCTAAGGGACTGACTGGGGTAGACGCAGCGAAAATCGCGATGGCTCAAGCTTCATGGAAAGATGTTTGGGAACTCTTCATGAAACGTTATGATGCCGATGAACTCAGGTCGATACTGTTGCCTTACCCAACTAGCTCTGGCGCCCAAGAAGCTTCTATGGCACTTCAGGAATACGAGAACTTCGTGTACGCAAGCTGCTTGGTCGACAAGGAAGACCCAGTCAAAGAGTGGAAGAAGATCCGCGTAAGCCAAGAGCGAATCTGCAAGTATCTGAATACCACTACCAAGATCGGAATCATAGGTGAAGATACAGATCTCGTCTTCACTGTAAAAGGAAGAAAATGGTGGAACAACGCTGGAACGGGAAACATGCCCGCCGGCGAAGTTTACACAGGACCTGTAGAAGACTCGGCTAATGGCACTGTAAGATTTAGTTATCCGGGAATCTATTCGGGCAAGGAACTGGAGGACATAACTCTTACATTCAAAGATGGAAAGGTGATAAAGGCAAGGGCAGCCAAAGGCAATGACCTCTTGCAGGAGATTCTGAAAATCGAGGGTGCAGACCGGATTGGGGAAGCCGCTGTTGGAACCAATTACGGCATAACGAGGTTCACGAAGAACATGCTTTTCGATGAGAAAATGGGTGGAACGATACACTTGGCTCTTGGTGCTTCTTACCCGTGGACTGGTGGACTGAACAAGTCAGCTGTCCATTGGGACCTCTTGAAAGACATGAAGAAAGACGGAGAAATACGCGCAGACGGCAAACTAATCTACAAAAAAGGCAAATTCCTAATATAGCGCCAGCGCGCGGCTTATGCAGGCTTTTTCGCGGTTATGACGCCGTCACCGTTTGGCAGCGCAGCGCGTTCAATCTGCCTGAAGCCAGCCTCAGTCAGCCAGTCCTTGTACTCCTGCTCCGTGTATTCTGCGGGAACTCTTTCATAGACATTCACGCAGGCCAAATTGTATCCTACCTCTTCTATGGGTGAAGTTCTTGAGTTGTCCAGAATATGACCGAGAACGTATACGGTGCCACCCGGATTGATGACTGCGCTCACATTTTTGAGTGCGCGACGTGCATCGTCGGGCCGGAGCACTTGGATAAGCGCTCTCAAGACTGCCGCATCAAACGAACCTGTTAGAGGATCGCTGACTACATCGGCAGTTACAACTTGGATTCGGTCTGCAGCGCCTGCTTCGTTTACAAGACG
>CAYLSJ010000198.1:0-2295 GCA_964386655.1 uncultured Candidatus Bathyarchaeia archaeon
TCTGGTTTTCCGCTTTGAAAATGAACGCCAACCGATTGTCTCGATGTCTCAACAAATTCTCAGCAAAGTTCAACCGACTGCCAACAAACCATCTTGCACCCGGAAACCTCGTCAAATCATCGACTACGCTATCATATCCACGTGAAGCTTTAATGTCAGCAAAGTCCCACATTTCTGCCCAAAAATCTGGAATATTTTCGATGGACCAATTGTACAGCTCATTGTATGAACTGACCTTGAGCCCACGCCTCTTATTGACAAGACTCATGAACCTCGTTATATTAGCATGCTCAACACGCTCTTTGGAAGGCACCCAGAGCGGTTTCCTCATCTCTCCATCGCCACCGTTGTTGTACTGGTTTGGTCGTTTTTCCCATGCTCATTATGCAGAATTCCAACATAAAACACTTAACATGACTGGAAGAAGCAGCCGTCTTGAAGGCTACGTGTTTAACGATGACTTATGAACAAAGCAGACCAGCTTAGACAGGCATGTCACAGCTTATATCCTATGCACCGCAATAACAGACTCGTGATGACCTCGCCTAAGAAACATAAGCCTACAGCTAAAGTCTGGCTGGAATTTAAGGGCGAACCCTTGCTTGGTAAGGGCGGCGCCGACATACTCAATGCAATAAGAACCGAGAAGTCCATATCAAAAGCAGCCAAGGAAATCAACATGTCATACCGCTACGTGTGGAACTACGTGGCAAGGCTCGAAAGAGCTCTATCTGAGCCAGTGGTTGAGACCTTTAAAGGCGGAAAGAAAGGTGGCGGAGGAGCCAGACTAACCGATTTGGGCGAAGCCTTGTTAAAAGAATACAGACGCGTCGAGGCTTATGTAGGCGAAGTATTAGAGGACAAAGAATACTGGGTGGCAGCGGGTTTGAAGATAAGCGCGAGAAACAGGATGAAGGGCACAGTCAAAAGTGTGGAAAAAGGAGACATCATAGCCAAAGTCAAAATCGAAGTAAAAGCACCGACGCTTATCACAGCACTCATATCGCGCGAAGCAGTCGAAGACCTAAACATAAAAACAGGCGACAATGTTGAAGCCGTGATAAAAGCCACAGAAATCATGATCGCCAAAGAGTAAAAGAAAACACCATTGCTCCAGAATCCTTTTTCTGCTTGGGACTGATGACCTGTAAGACACAACAGCTTGCAGCATCTTCTTTGGTAGGCATTATTGGTGCCCTACGCCCGCAGACAGCACTGTCCTTGAGCAAAGGGAAAATGCACAGATAATAGAGCAGAGAGGAATTCAGCCGAAGGATATGGCTTGTCCAGGAGTCGAGAACACAGTTCTTGATGCTATCAAAGTCACCGTCTCCTTTATGCCAGGAATCTTTCGTACAACATTCAATATAAAACCGTCAAGCTCCTCCATAGTCGTGAATTCGCCTTCAACGCAGATATCGTAGACTCCATAAGTAAGACTGGCTTTCTTCATGTGCTTGACGTTCCTAAGCGTATCAAGAACTTCGCTTTCTGTTCCCGCCTGCACTTTGCCCAAGATATACGCATAAATCACGTCTATCCCTCCCTCAGCCTTCAACCACATACCTATAGCTAGTGTATTTTCCAGCTGTGGGGCTGTCTCTCACAATGCGCACAATGTCACCTGGCTTAGCTCCAATAGCCTTTGCACCAGGATCCGAAGCCTTCAGTCTGGGCAATTGGTAAGGCTGAACACGATACTCGTTGAGCAGTTTCTCTTTTTCATCAGGTGCCACAATCTCGTGTTTAGGCACAAGCACATGGGCGAAGATGTTGAACGATGGAAAAATGCGGGGAATGACCTCTATGGGCGGTCTCTTAGAGCTTGCTTTGGCATGTTGCTTAGCAGCTTGGGTTAGGCGGCCTCCAGTCACTAGCAAGCCTCTTTCAACTCCTTGGTCTTTCATGGTTTTTCTAACCTGATTCATGGCTTGGACACCAACAGTGCCCTGCGTAGACCAGCAGTAGATCAATAGTTTCTTGCCCTCGGCAGTCCTAACTTGAAAGCTCGTGCCCTCCTTGTGTTTCTTCTTACCAACGAGTTTGTAGCCACGCAAGCCTATGAGGATTCGCGCCTTGCGTTCCTCAATGGTTTCTCCGGCGCTCAAGCAACAACCCCAGAATTACCTAAAGCATTGTAGTCAACAGCGCTCCAACGACCCTTAAACTTTACGCTTCATGGCTGGTCTAGAATAGCAGGTCACGCTGGCGAACCGTATCATAAAGGAGTTTGAGAGGCGGTCTCTTCAGCTTTCTTATCGGCTTGGTCGTGGGATTGCGCGCGTATACTGCAAA
>CAYLSJ010000199.1:0-2289 GCA_964386655.1 uncultured Candidatus Bathyarchaeia archaeon
TGGCAGAGGAGCTTCTCGCCGCCGCCTCCTGCTATGCTGCTGAGCACGACTTGATGTGGAAGATCTGGGGTCTTGTAGGCGGGATTGGCCGTGAAGAACCAAAGTTCATGAAGCTGGCTGAGCCCAGCGTTCGTCGGCAGATCGTCCCAGTCATACTCCAAGCTCGGGATAAGGATGTGGAAGCTGCCGACCACATCGCGCGAGCCTTAACTAGGTAGGTAGATCGCTTTCCTTATCTGCGCAAAATGAGAGATGTCCACGGTTTCTGCATATAGCGACCGAGACATTGGTTTGTTCTTATGACCCTCTACAGAGACTTCAGTAAAGCAACTGTGGATTATGGATTACATCAACAACTACTCTCTCCAACTTCATCTTCTTCCAACAACCACTGAGCTTGAGGATCAACAATCAATGCGATGATGAAAGTGGGCATGTGAGAAATTCAAACCTTTGGTTGAAATAGGAAACTATACGCAAAACAAGAGCATAGTAGTAAACATTTTACAAAAATAAGCGTAAAACATGCTCAAAACCGTCTCTTGTAATGGTAGCCCGAGATAGCTTCAAACTCTCGCTTCAAACTTTTCGCAGGCACTATCAATTTGAGAGCGAAAACTAGCTGAACTGCGATTGAAAAGGCTACGTTTTGCTCGCGTTTTCGCTATTCACCCGAGAGCTCGAGAATTTCGGCCGGCATGTTATGTCACAAATATGGCATCTAAGAGATTCGAACACAAGTGTGCCAGTCCGCGTGCTCAGAAGACTTCTGATTTTAAGACTCAAACGAAGGGAATCAAAACAGCTGTGAGTCGAGTCAAAACCGATCTGTTTTTGTTTATGAATTAGTTGGTTTTGATAAAACTTTACCCCAACCAACAAAGAACGTATCTTGCCTTGGGAAAACGTTTTTTCTTCAAGGCACAAGAAAGGTGGTGTGCGTCAGTTTACAGGTTTATCCTCAGTTTCAACATACTATTCCTCATACGCTAGCTTTGATTATTCTTCTCATACACTTGATGAAGCGCGATAGCTATAGGCTTCGGGTCTATCATTAGATTGCAGAGGACAGCGATGCTTAGGTCATCTTCAGGGATGTAGTAGTATATCGACGAATATCCGGCTCCGCCAGAATGCCAATAGACGGTTTTGTTATTTACCTGGTCAATAATGACGCTAAATCCGTAGTGGGCACCGGGGTACACTTCTGGACCTGGCGCCAGCATCTCTTTTAGTGCTTCTTCCCCAAGCACTTTTCCTTCGAACAAATGCTTAGCAAAGCGTGCCAAGTTTTCTGCTGTGGAGTGCATTGCCCCTGAAGTCCACAGTGAGCTGAATAGAGCTGCTAGGGGGAGCCCTGAAGCGCCCACTACAACATCGATGGGCTCACCAGATCCAGTAACATCCCACCACATGTGAGCCATCAGCTCAGCAGGATACTTCTGCTCAGGATATAGGAAAGTTTGTTCCAGCTTCAGAGGATTTAGGAGCCTCTTTACGAGTTGGCTCGAGACCGAGGAACCAGTTGTCTTCTCAACGATAATTCCAAGCAAAACATAGTCCATCGCTGACTCTCCCCAGCATGCCCCTGGCTGGCACTCAGGCTGGCCACGGAATTTCTTTAAGATCTCCTGCGTTGTCCAAATCTTTTCCGGTTGCGCAGTTATTGCTGCTAAGTACTCTGGCTTCAGCTGGTACCGGAATAACCCACTCGTGTGGTTGAGCAATTGCCGAATCTTAATCTTCCCATTGATCTGGTCTAACTCAGAGATCCAGTTTTTCAACGAGTCCTCAAGGGCCAAAGCGCCTTCTCGTATAAGTTGGAGAACCAAGGCTGCGATATACGTCTTGGTAACACTGCCAAGACCAAAGAGCATAGACGAATTCATTAGCTCACTATCTGATGATTTTCCACTCACGCCAAGCCATGTTGCGCAATCACGTAGAATCACCGCAGCTGAGATTCCAGGAATCTTCAACGCGTGTCGTTGCTGATCGAGTATTTCCTGAAATGGCTTTGCCATTTTCTCAGCCATTCTGTTCAAATTCATTCCTCAGATTGCTTATGTTTGGACCCTTGTTATATTCATTCTGGAAAATAGTGACCAACGCGACAACAAGTAAAATCACAGTTGATCCGCACGCTTCAACGTTTGTATAGGCATCCTGAGAATCCTATAGAATCTAAAGCTAAGCAAGGTTCCACTTAGAAAACGTGATGTTGCGCGTGATACCTTCGCTGTGCTCAGGTTCAGCTATAACCTTTCCGCACGTAATAAATGGTTGGTT
>CAYLSJ010000200.1:0-2265 GCA_964386655.1 uncultured Candidatus Bathyarchaeia archaeon
GGAATGGTGAAAAAGAATATGAAGAGCTGAATGATGATGGGGCTTCCTCTGAAAAATTCCACATAACCTCTGATAACAGCTGAGATTGCTCTTCCGCCGTACAGGTCACCTATTGCCAGAATGATTCCAAGTCCAAGTCCAAGCATTACTCCTACGATTGTAAACTCTACAGTTATGATGAACCCGTTAATGATATCAGGGAGGCGCTCGATCAGGAACTCCATCTATTCCCTCTTTGTTCGCTTGATCAGCCGTGCCATGAACCTTCTGGCTCGTTCACTCGTTGGGTTCGTGAAGAACTGTTCGGGCGGTCCAGTCTCGACTATTGTGCCTTCGTCGAAGAATATCATTTCCTCAGCAACTTCTCGGGCAAACGGCATCTCATGGCTGACTATCAGCATGGTTATTCCTCTCTTGGCTAGGTCCCGGAGAGTGTCTATGACTTCTCCTGTTAGCTCCGGGTCAAGAGCCGATGTCGGTTCGTCAAGCAATATGATGTCGGGTTTTCTAGCCAATGCCCTAGCTATCCCAACTCGTTGCTGCTGTCCACCTGATAACTGAGCCGGATAGTGACCTGCCCATTCCTCCATTTTTACATCTCTAAGCGCTTGCATCGCCCTTTCCCGGGCTTCATTCTTTGAGAGTTTCATAACGCGCCGCAACGCCAATTCGACATTTCCCAGCGCGTTCAAGTGACGGAACAGCCAAATGTGCTGGAACACGAAGCCTATGCGGGCTCTGGCTTCGTTCAGGTTCACGCCAGGCTTTGTCAAGCATTCTCCTCTGAGGAAGACGTCTCCTTTGGTAGGAGGTGTCAGCATGGCTAAGCATCTTAGAAATGTGCTTTTCCCGGAGCCGCTTGGTCCAAATATGAGTTTTATTTCACCTTCAGTTATTCTAAGGGATACATCTTTCACAGCGGTGATTTTGCCGTAGATTTTCCAGAGGTTTTGGCACGCTATCACTGTGTCTTTCATTGGTTATAGTCCCAGCTTTTTCTTTTGTCTGCTTCCCCATGTGTCAAGCCATGATGCTATTGGGAAAGTGAGAAGAATGTAGAGAGCGGCAGCTATGATGAAGGGAGTGAACGTGTCAGAGGTTGCCTTCCTGACTCTATCAGTCCATTCCATTACGTCAACAATGCCCGGTAGCATAAAGCAATATGATGAATCCTTGACCAGAAGGGCGTATTCGCTGCCCATGCCAGGAGTGGAGAAAATAATGACCTGGGGTATCAAAACGTGAAATATCGCCTTTAGCCGTGAAAGCCCAAGGGAACGAGCTGCCACAAATTGTTCTTCGCCTACTCCTCTTATTGCGCCTCTGAAGATTTGAGACTGATTGGCTGCACTTCTCAGTCCCAGGGCGAAAACGGCGGTGAAAAATGCCTCCTTGAACGGAAAGCGAATGACGAAGCCTACGCCGAAGTAGAATAGCAGCATCAGAACGAGTTCAGGTATTCCTCTGAAGACTTTCTCGAACACGTCGACGAAAACCCTTAGGGGTCTACCACCATAGGTTCTCATGAAGGCCAAGGGAATTCCGAGGCCCAATCCCACGAGGAAAGAAAGGACAGAAATAGATAGGGTTGTGGTCACTCCTCTAAGAATAAGGAGGAGTTGCTGGACAATTCCATCCAACCTTTATCACGTTGGTTGCTTGCTAGGTTTTCCACTCTTGCCTTAGCTCATCAAGTCTGCCCGATGCTATCATTTCTGCCAGTGCACCGTTTATCTTTGCCACGAGTATGTCAGCAGATTTGTTAGCTATGAAAGCCACAGGGTAGTACGGTCGTTTATAGACAACAACTATTGCGGGCTCTCCTTTTTGCTCGGCTTCCAGTATCCAGTTAGATGTGATAGGCGTTTCAGCGTAGACGCTGTCGATGAGGCCGCTCTTCATGGCTTGAAGTGCTAGCAGAAAATCACTGTATGTTCTCAAAGCAGTTGGCGCCAAGTCATTCAGTTCATCTGCCTGAGTCGTGCCTACCTGGGCACCACACGTCATGCCATAATCGGTCAAGTTGCTAAGTGACTTTAGTTGTGTTATGCCAAGTTGGGTGGCTCTGCTCTGTAGCATTACAATTTGCCCCTCAGTTATGCTATGTGGAATTGTGAAATCCATTACTTCGAGCCTCTCGACGGTTACTGAAAATCCGCTGACTCCCAAGTCTATGTCCCCTGCCTGCACAGCGAGGATTATGGCGTCAAAGCCCATATCCCTCCAATCAACTGTGAGATCCAGGTCTTCAGCGATTTCATTCAT
>CAYLSJ010000201.1:0-2258 GCA_964386655.1 uncultured Candidatus Bathyarchaeia archaeon
TTCTCCAGCCGCGCTTGATCATTATGCTTCCGTCCGCATCCGTAAAGCTTGCCAGGAGGCGAAGAAAGCTTTGCGAGCTAGTTGCAATGTATTGGAACACGTTTTTTCTGACGTTTAGTAGGAAGGTGAAGGATGGGTGTAGGGATGCCCAGAGTCTGTACTTGTATGTGTGCGTGTGTTGATCGTAGTAGGGACGTTTGTGGATGCTGGCATACTCGCCGAACGTGTCAATGAATAGCTTGATCATCGCCGGATGCGTTGTTGTTAGACTAGCTGCAACAAGTCTGTGGTGTCTTCTGACAGTGATATCACCAAGAATGAGTCCAACCATTTGTGCTTCTTCGTCGATGGTTCCTGTAAACGGAGCCTTAGGTCCTTTTCGGTTTGCCAATGCCAGCGATTCCAGGTTCTCACGAATTGGGATGTGCCATCTTCTGAACAGTCGGCCGATCGATGTCTTGACTTTGCCTGTCATCTTGGCTATCCTTCGTGTGGATATGCCTTGTGTGAGGTGTAGTTGGTGTAGTTTGTGGCGTAGGGTTCGCCTTGCTCTGGGTGTTAGTGTGTGCCGTTGGAGGTTGAGTTTCGATACGATTTGGAGCACTTTCTGCGTGGTTTCGTTGCCTTTCATGTCTATCGTTGTCTTGGTTGTTCCGAGTGTCTTCTTCACCAGTCCGCGTAGAAGCGCTTCGTTGACGTGGGTTCGTCTCGCCATTTCTGTGATCCAGAGGTCTTGCTTTACGTGGAGCTCTATGAGTAGTTTCTTGATTCTGTTGAGAGTCCGGGGGGTTAGGCGGTGTTGGTTCAGGTTCATGTGCCTGAGGGCTTTGAGGAGGTCGGGCGTAGCTGTGTCTGGTCCGAGGTCTATTACGTTGGAGTAGTTGACGTCTAGGTCTTCGATCAGTTTTCTGATGGTGCCCCAGCCTTTGCCTGTTTCTCTTTCGATGTGTCTGATTGGTTTGCCTTGGATGTTCAGTCTGAGGTGGAGAAACTGCCTGATCAGCTTAGCTTCTTCAGGCGTCAGTTCTCGTGTGCGTCGATTCATTTTCGCTAGCAGTTTGACACATCTGTTTTGTTTCTTCAAACTCATTCTATTCTTTTTAGATGACATATATTCACCTCCTTTTTGTTGGGGTTGGTTTGAGGGGTGTTTGTGTGGTTGTGTGTGCCGCGTCTGATGCCTCGAAAAAAGTTGGGCGTGCGCAGTCTATGGTGAGCGTTGAGACCCTATGACCCTGTGTGGGATGTGGGGTCTCGAAGTCGATGTAGATGTCTGGATTGGTCGTCGATACTGAGTGCTAGGTGCCCTTTGGCCTCGGTCTATCGGTGGGTTATCCTTGGAATGGTTTTGGTAGTTTGATTTGTTCTAGGATTAGTTCGATGATGTGGGGGATGAGTGGATATAGGAGGGCTAGGTGTAGTAGTGCGATGAGGCCGATGGGTACGTAGAATTCTGGTTTCTTGGTTTTGTGGTGGAATGTTGTGATGCCGAGTATGGTTCCCCAGACGCCTCCTGCTATGCTGAGTGTGTAGAAGATTTTTTCGGGTATTCTTTGTTGTTGGTGTGCTGCGGCTGCTTTGTCTGTGGCCATGAGTATGAATGTGGTTAGGTTGAGGGCTGTGAGGCCGGTTAGGAGAAGTGTGGTTGTGGGGTCCATTGTGTTTGTGCTCGTTTTCTTCTGTTTGTGGAGGATTTATTCGCCTACGTTTTCTGGGTTCGTTCGATCGAGGTGATTTTTTGGGATGTTAGGGGGTGTTGTTGAACTGAGGTTGGTCGAGAGGAGGATTTCCAGGGTGGGAACGGAAAAATTATATATATTTACAAGGCAAGTGGGGTTTTAGGGGAAGACCGATGGTTTCGTGGTCGTTTGCGTTCAGGAGGGGTTTCGTTATATTCTTGTGGAGCATAGTTTGGGGTATCGCTGCAGGAGTCATTGCCTTGGTTATCAGTGGCGGTGCAATCTTGGCGATGGTGATGAATCCCTTGGCTTTCGTTGGGCCGGCTGCTGCTGGACCTGCTTTGATGATGGTTGCTGGGATAATTGTGGGGGCGCTGGTTGCTTCGATAGGTAATTATGCGACTATCGTCAAGATTACTTTGGAGAGCGTTGAAGAGACGACGAAGATTGTAGAGCAGCCGGCAAAGCGTCCGATGGAATTTTGATCGCTCGGGTTCCGCCATAACCTCCCTGGTGAGCCGGTGAGACGCCGGCTAAACCGCTTTTTTTCTCTCCGATCGATCGAGACGGCAGTCAGTT
>CAYLSJ010000202.1:0-2219 GCA_964386655.1 uncultured Candidatus Bathyarchaeia archaeon
ACGCTATTATGCCCTCCACTTCATACGAATAACCTAGATGCTTGGCTGTATTTACAATACGGTTGTAGTCCACGCAAAAGACCAGAGCTTTGCTACCGTTGTAACCCAGACACTCCTTTATCACAGATCTATCCTCAACGACGATGATCGAGTAGCTTTGTCGAGCTGAAGCGTTTGCTGCCCTTACACAAGCGCTGAGAATCGTGTTCAGATCCTCTGGAGTCACTTCTCTTGAAGAAAAATCTCCATGAACAGATCTCAAGTTATGTATAGTCATCAATGTCTCGTTCATCCATAATCACTCCAACACGCGTTACCCTTTGAATTTCGCGCAATCTGTGACAGAGGCACTTAAACATTGCGAAGGTATGCGCGCTCTCAACGCGGATTCCTACGTAGCAAGTCTACTGCTCGCCGTCTATCCTGCGCAGGGTTGTCGCCGTGTTCTCAGGTATCTTGAGCGGCTTCTGCTGAACACGTTATAGTCCGATTAACGCACGAAAGATTTAAGTATCTACGTTACAAATTACACAATACATATAGCAGTGTTACATGATGTGGAGGACATGGAAGCGTCCGCTACGCTAGGAAGTGAGTAAACATGACGAAATTCAGAATTGAATCTGGAAAACCCATAATCACCGTTGACACTATAATAAACGGAAAAGGTCCCTTCAACTTCGTAGTTGACACAGGGGCCTCCCACACAGTAATCTCAAACCAAACAGCAGAGAAGCTCGGTTTAAGCACGAACTCATCAGGCTGCTGCGAATCAGCCACAGGGCGTCCGGCACAAGGCGCAGGAGGTCCAGTTGCTGCACGCGCGACCACTGTTGAATCAGTAAAGGTTGGAGATGCAGAAGTCAAGAACGTTGAAGTGGCCCTAATAGACCTTGCATCATTGTCCAAAAATTGGGATGGCATCATAGGCTACACCTTCATGAAAAATTACCGAGTCATCATCGATTATCCAAGACAGCAGATACTATTCGAGAAACCATGAAAGAGCGCAAGCAGTTCGTCGCCTCAGTCTTGCCCCACACTAAACATTATTTGTGAGACTGATGTCTTTTCTTGCGGAGCGATTGAGAATGCCGAAAGACATGGCCTACAAGGACAGTTTTGGAGACATTTCAGACTTGGAAAAGAGGATACTGACTGTACTTTCACTATTTGAGACTAGCCGCAAATCAGGGAACCTAGACGAGTACATTCTTCCCGACGGCAGACGAGTCAGGCCTACGCTAGAGGGAATAAAATCGTTCTTGAAAGAGGGGGCTGCCATTGAAATGGAGAAGATGCATGCTTCAGCTGAGCAACTACTGCGCAGACAGCTAGTCACCAAGAAGTCAGACTGCTACTTCTTGTCTGACACCGGAAAGAAAGTTGGCAGAGCATTCAGAATAGAACGCATGAGCCAAGGCTATGATAACCTGTTATCAAGAACCGGCAGTAGCAAGGCGTATTCGATGTTCTGCGAACGCGTTTTCGGCAAGGATCTGTCGCAATTTAATGTGTTGGACATGGAGCAGCTGAACACTTTGATAGAGAAGCTGGAACTGAAGCCCGGCGAAGTGGCTCTAGACCTAGGTTGTGGAAACGGAAGAATAACCGAATACATTTCAGACCTCACAGGCGCCAAGATGGTTGGACTTGACTTCGCAGCTGAAGTGATAAAAAATGCGCAACAGCGGACAGTTGACAAGAAGGATAGGTTGACTTATGTGGTAGGCGAGATGGATGAACTGTCATTTGAAGAGGGAAGCTTCGACGCCATCATTTCGATAGACACGATGTATTTTGTTGAAAGCATAGATGTGACAATTGGTAAATTGAAGAGCCTTCTAAAGCCATCAAATGGCAGACTTGCAATCTTCTACGATCAGACCAGTGGCGCTGATGAGTCTAGAGATATTCTTCTTCCACAAAACACCAGAGTTGGCGCTGCTCTGAGCAGCAATGGTTTTGTTTATGAGACAGTTGACTTCACAGTGAGTAGCAGAGGCGTATGGATTCGTGAAATGGAAGCCGCTGAAGAACTGAAGGAGCTGTTTGTCAAGGAAGGCAACGTGGACATCTATGAGGACAGAGCACAAGACGCGAAGCGGACGTTGGAGAAAATAGAAGACGGAAGACACGTACGGTATTTCTTTCTCGCTAGGCTTAAGAAGTGAAAGAACGCAGCTGTGTTGGAGTAGTGTTCCCTTAAGCGCGCTAAA
>CAYLSJ010000203.1:0-2200 GCA_964386655.1 uncultured Candidatus Bathyarchaeia archaeon
TATTCAAACCACTCCCATATTTGCGGTGCGTTATGATGTTTTCTAACCCCTTCTACCACTTCCTTAATTCTTTCCCATATTGTCTTAATGCTGTAGCTGAAAAGGTCGTCAACTAATCCAATGTCTATAAGATTTCTGCGGAGGAGGATGCCTATTCCTTCAAAGAATCCCGCAACTACTATGAAGTCTGACCACTCATACCATTTTTCATAGTTACGATAATCCTTAGATTCCATGGACATAACTTTCTTCCATGATTCTTGGAATTCATTGCTGGTTCTGGTTGAATATAGTCTCATGATGAGGTCTGTCTGCCTTATTCTGGTCTGATTTTTCATTTCCAGAACATAGTAGACAATGCCAACCAACACACCTGCAGCAGTAACAATGGCTGAAACCTCTATTATGTCAACCATTCCTGCCACCCAAAAGAGAAGATTACGTGAAGTGAATATAAAGATAACATACTCCACTCCAACTTGCATTAACGATTTGTGGAGAACTCTTCTACCTGAAGAATGCAGACAAAAGGAAAGAGAATTGTGGTGAGTTCAAGCTGTTTTAGAGGTTTGTTGCTGTTGTCTTTTCTTCACTTCGTTGTAGAGGCATTCGAACCATTCACAGAATTGTGGTGAGTTGGCTTTTTGTCTGTGACCTTTTATCATGGATTCCATTTTTTCCCATGTGCTTGTTATTGGTCCACTGATAAGATGTTGAACAAGAGCGATGTCAATCAGTTTCATATCTAAGAGGGTTCCGATTCCTTCAAAAAGCATGACTACTTGGTATGCTTCATCCAGTCCATACTTTGCCACATAGTCATTGTAGTCTTTGTATTCGCTTGAAATCACTTTCTGCCATGCTTCTTGATAGTCCTTGCTTCCGAAATCTCGGTACAAGCTGATCACTAAGTCTGTTCTTCTTGCTTCAACTAGGCTTCTCACTTCTAGGTAGGCTAAGACTACGCCTACTAATACACCCGTAGCCGCTACTATTGCTGAAATAGATGGTATGTCCAATTCCATTAGTTACACCTGACTTCTACTTCATTTCAAGTCGCATTAACAATTTGTGGAGAATTGGAAAGATAGAGGAAAGTAGGGTTGTTTTCTACTCGTTTCCCCAACAATAGAAAAAAGAAGCGCGTAGGGGTCGTTTGATTTCTAGGCTACTTTCTTTTTTCTGTTAACCAAGAGTCCAACTAAGAAGAATCCAACACCGAGAAGAATCATCAAGTATCCAATCTGGCTCAGTTGGGCAGAACCAGTTCCTTCAGGAGGGGGCACAAGACCACCCATTGGCTCCTTGTAGCCTATTGTTCCTGAACAAGGGATGACAATCCATTTGTGGATGGCAGTTTGAACAGAAGGAGAAGCAATCGCACTTCCTACAATCAGGCAAATAATACCGAGAACGCATAGAATCAATGCAGACTTCCTCATACCATCACACTCCCAATATGCCTATGCAGTATTTCCTCCTTAAATCATTAATGCAACCCAGCCATAAACATCGCATCAAAACACCAACACAAACAGCTCAACGCTCACATAGAAGCAGTCAACGTACACGTGGTGCAGACTACTTCTGAACGTGGTCCTCCTCGGTATTATTACTTGACCTAAGCGAAAGTTAACAACATCTGAAACAGAAACCCCTCCCGCAACATCACATACTTCAACATCCAAGAAGCCGTTGTAAGCAAAGAAGTTGTACAGCACAGTTCAGCGTGTACAACAACTCAAGAACACACACAGCCCCACAGCACCATCCTCAAACAGACTGCGCCTGCGTGTTCATGGACAACTGCTCAAACCTGCCCGCAACATTGGTAGAAGAAGGTATAAGGGGCATAACGCCTTCTTCTTTTGAAATTCCTCTTCCCGCAGAGCTCTCGCAGCATAGGCTAACTTCACGCTTGACAACATTCATGCGCACCATAAACTATGCAGAACCGCACCCGAAAACACGAGCCAACAGAACCAGAAACACCAACCAGAACAGCAAACAGCCCTCAAAACACAAAGCGAAAAGCACAGTTCTCACCACAAAAAAATTTTTCCAGACTCATACTAACCCTACTCTCAACCCTTTACGAACGTAAACACACACCACACAACACGAAAAAACAATAGCCCATAATAGGGTTGGTGTGCTGGACGTAACCCGCCTTCTGTTCAACGACGGCATTCAGCTAAAC
>CAYLSJ010000204.1:0-2186 GCA_964386655.1 uncultured Candidatus Bathyarchaeia archaeon
TTTTAGACACTCCTTACAATGTTGGCGGTGGGGACTCGGAGCATTTAGACGAGGCGCATATTGAGTACTATGAATCTCAGTTGAATGAGCTGTTCGCGTTTTTGGAGAAGCAGACTGGCACAAGGCTTGATAAGTACAAGCTTAGTCAGACGCTGGCGCTTTCTGATTGGACCAGCAAGCTGTGGACAGAGATACAAGACTTGCGCAAGACTGTTCCGTGTCCGATGGATGCTCGTGACGCGTTTTCAGCCGTGTTCTTCATGTTGTGTGTGCCAGGTTCGCACCTGGCGGTGGATTTCTACACGCAGTTGAGGGATGAGTTGGAGCAACGGGTTAGAGACAGCATAGGGGCAATAGAGCAGGAACGATATAGACTGGTGTGGGACAACCTGCCTTTATGGTATAATCTTAAGATCTTTGAATACCTGAACAGTCTAGGCGCTGTTGTTGTAGCTGAGGTTTTCTCTCACACTTGGTCAGGAAGCCTCGATCAGTCAAAGCCGTATGAAAGCCTAGCTCGTAAATATCTGCCCAACATGGCTAACTCGACAATACAGCGAAGAGTCAACATTATCCTAAATTTGGTTAGAGATTTCCAAGCTAACGGCGTCATTCTGCCTACTAATTGGGGCTGCCGTATGATGTCCATCGGGGAAACCATCGTAAAAGACACTGTTTACAAGAAACTGGGTGTGCAAAGCCTCATCATCGATGTGGACTCATCAGACTGGCGCATCGCCGGAGAAGCACAAGTGAAAGAGCGATTTGCAGCTTTCCTAGAGACGCTCGCGTGAGTTCTGTTTCTGCAGTACCGAGACTCTATGCTCCATACAAAGGTAGGAGACGCTTAGGTTGCAAGGTTTTATAATGCAGGAATTGCCAATCAACTGAATCAAAGACAGCTGGAAATCACTTTGACAAGTTACGAAGAATTCATAAAGGACTGGTTGACTTCGCTCGTCGAAACTGACGGGATACTAATGACTATAAGCCTCATGATCCTGACTATCCTTTACACGAGTGGAGCGGTAGCGCATTGGCAAGCCACTTTGATAGGCTCGGTGGTTCTTGTCGCTTCGATTCTGCTCATGCTCTCTGCATTTTTCGCCCTAGACGCCCATGGTACGCTCATCCTTCAGGTTAAGGAGACCAATGCTGAGAGAAGACAGGTACTCTCAGAGAAAACTAGAAGTCGCGCCAAGAAAGCCAGACAGTTATTCAAAGCGAGTCTTATGTTATTGCTGACTGCAATAATCCTCGTAGTAGTTCTGCCCAACCTACCAGCTACACAAGCGTGGAGGTGATATATGAGCATGGAAAGAAGCATACAGCATGCAATAAACTCTCTCACGTTGAAAAGAATCAATTCAGAAGCATACGATACAGTTGCCAAATCCTTCGAAGAATGCTTTGAATACATCAAAAAGAAAGGCTTCAAAACCGATCCCTACTTTAAACAGCACTACGCCGAAGTCTCAAAAAGACCGGGGCTACTAGACGCTTGGATGCTCCTCACACAACTCACAACATTCGCAGCCGGAGTGGCTGCAGGACGAGGCAGAAAGAGAATACAAAGTAAAGACATGATTACCACTAAATCGTTTGATTGTGACTCATGGCCTGGATGCGGAATAATGAGGATCAAAGGGTCTCTAGAATCGCTTTCAGTTCTAATGAAATGGTATGACACTCACTATAGGGAAAGAGCCAAGTAACAGTCTTGTCTTACCTTCATTGCCTAGACCTTCAAACCCACTGATAAACAGGTTTGCCTATTCCTTTTCTTCACGCCTCTACAACTGACTCTACATAACCATAATCATGAAATAACACGAGTACATGTATCTCGTGTCGAAGTGAATAGATGTGACCTGTTACTTCAGGCATCTTAACAAGGTTTTCGAAAAGGCAGGCATAGAAGTGACAAAAGAGAATAGGCATGAGATTGACAGGGTCATTCACAACATCGTTGGTGTGGAGTATAAGAATTGTCCAGCTGCTTGGAGAGAAGTCAAGAAGAGGCTGGCAGAAGATGAGGAAGCATTTGTCTCGAGCCTTAAGAAGGCATTGTCCAAGCGCTAAGTGGAGACATACGTATGTGAGATGTTGAAGGAGATAGTTGACCATAGCCTTGCTTGAGTCGTTATTGTTCAGCGCACTTCGCATTCTTGAGATGCTTCATTTAG
>CAYLSJ010000205.1:0-2173 GCA_964386655.1 uncultured Candidatus Bathyarchaeia archaeon
CTTCGTTTGTGCAGATGTTTGAAGTTGCACGCTCACGGCGAATGTGCTGCTCACGAGTCTGCAACGCCATACAAAAGCCTGTTTTATCTCCCTTCAACGTCGTTGTCATACCGATAATGCGGCCAGGCATCTGCCTGATTAACTCCATCTCGCCTCTACAAGCCAGCAGACCTAGCAGAGGACCACCGAAGTTAAGGTGATTGCCCAAGGGTTGTCCTTCGCCTACAACTATGTCAGCACCGTAGTCACCTGGCGCCTTCAAGACTCCCAGCGATGTTGGGTCGACGCCTACTATGAACAAGGCTCCTTCGTCGTGGGCTGTCTCTGTGATTTCTGTCACATGAGATTCGATGAAACCAAGGTATGACGGGTTCTCTACGTACACTGCAGCCGTCCTGTCTGAGACCTGTTGCTTCAGGCTTTCAAGACTCAATAAACCAGTGTCTCTGTCGTAGTCAACTTTCTTGATTTTCATCTTCAATGGTTCGATATAGGTTTGTAACGTCGCATATCTGTCTGGATGAATGATTTTGGGCACAACGACTTCGGTGCGGTTGTTGATACGCACAGCCATGCGTACTGCTTCCCCTAGGGCTGAAGCCCAATCGTACATCGATGAATTAGCGACATCCATGCCTGTTAACTCACATATCATGCTCTGATACTCAAACAAAGCTTGCAGCATGCCCTGAGAGATTTCTGGTTGATAAGGCGTGTACGAAGTCAACAGTTCACTTCGCTGCACAATGTTGTCAACAACAGCTGGCACATAGTGAGTCCAGCAACCTGCACCTAGAAAAGTAGGCATTTCCCTTATGCTCTTGTTTCTCCTGAGAAGAGAAGTCACATGCTGCATAACTTCTTGCTCTGACAGGGCTTTAGGTAGCTTCAACTTACGTTTTAGGCGGAGTTTCTGTGGAATGTCCACGTAGAGTTCATCTGCGTTCTTGATTCCTATTTGCTTCATCATTTGTTGTTTTGTCTCAGGCACAGCGTTTGGAATATAGGGGTGAACGTGAGTCTTCGGCACGATTGTCTCACCGCTGAGAGATAGAACGCTATAATTTCAATGTGGCATGCTTTAAGTTATCGCTTCATTCGCTTGCGCTAAACGAAGCGCGGTGAATTGACCCAGCCCAGCGATTTGCTCAGTCGTGAGGTAGTTGCTAATAGTAGAATCGAAGAGCATGTTAGCAGAGGCTGAGAATTCCGAGGTGGCCGCATGCAATATGACGATTATTGGGACCAGAGGCAGAGCATAAATCTTGACTGAACAATCGCCATGGTTTAGTCTTTCACCATCGAATGATTTAGCAGCGGTCCAGAGCTTTTCAGCGTTTGAGCCGAAGACACGTTCGATAGGTTGGACTGCTCTGCGAACAAAAGCTGCATTGTACGCTGCTCCTCCAGGCGTATGTGAAAATGAAATGAGCTTCTGAGTTTCTGTCAAAGGCTTGGCTTCAGCATATCCTGAGAGTATCCAGCATACAGTTTCTTCGACTTCCGGATATTTTTTGTCCTTCAATTCGTCGCGTAATTCACCAGTCTCCAAAGATAGTGAGAGTCTGAGAAAATGCAGACTGGGCGTATCTGGGAAACCAAGCCTACCTCGGAGCGTTCTGAGCTTGTCTTGGCATTTTTCCCATGACCATCTATCAGCACACATGAGAGCCAGCGTTCCCGCTCAACCCTAGCTGAGCTATGAGTGGTTGAAAATATTTAAGTGATGGCAGTTGCCTTTAAGGATGATTCACAAATACTGATGCAGGAACCCAAGGCGGCTGAATAAAGTGGAGAATGACTACAAGGAACTGCTCAAACGTGCACAGAGTCAATTGCCACCTGAGATTCTTGAGCACAAACGTTTCGAAATCCCAAAGGTCAAAAGCGGCACAATCGGCATGCGCACCTACATTGTCAATTACAAAGAGATTGCTGATGCATTGAGCCGTGACCCATTGCATCTGCTACGTTACTTGTCGCGAGAGATGGCTACTGCGGGTTCGATTGATCGCGTTCGCGCCATATTCCACGGTAAATTCACAACAGACACTCTAAACGCCTTGGTTCACCGCTATGCGCAAGAGTTTGTAATCTGCCCTGTCTGCAAACGTCCTGACACCAAGATCGTCAAGGAGAAACGTTTCTCATTCCTAACCTGCGAAGCATGCGG
>CAYLSJ010000206.1:0-2150 GCA_964386655.1 uncultured Candidatus Bathyarchaeia archaeon
ACCGTTGTCTAAAGAATGATATTCCATAGATCAGAACCGCCATGAATGATGCCATTCGGAGAATGTTGCCGATCAAGCACGCGCTGGCAGATTTACATGAGAGCGTTTCCTTAAAGCTTCGCAGATAAACTTCTTTGCTTGCGGTAGACTGAGGGACGCGCGATGCTCGCGGGACGCCAATGTAAGCCAGTATGAAGCTTACTAGTGATACGGGCAACACGAATGCATAGAAGGCGGTACGCCAGTCTCGATAACCTGCTATGAGGCTGATGATTGGTGCTCCTATGACGTATGTTAGGGAGCCGCCTGCGACAATCCATGCTACTGCGTTGCCTCTCTTTTCTAGTGGAAAATGCTCGCCGATCAATGTAAACGTCATCGGTGTTACTGCAGCTCCGGCTAGTCCTACTAGGGAGTAGGAGATCAGCATGAGGCTGAAGTTTGGAGCTAAAGCGCAGCCCACAGCGGAGACGTTAAGAAGCAACAGGCCCATCAGAAGCAGGGATTTATGCGTGAACCGAACACTCAATACGCCCATCAACAACGCGAAGCCTACGGCTGCAATGTAGGAGAGCGTGTTCAACTGCCCTGTGATGCCGACGGGACATCCGAATGTAAAGCCGATGTCAATCAACAGAAGCCCTGTAAGGATGCCCGGCGGCGAAGTGGCAAAAAAGGAGAAGAATAGAGAAGGAAGAAGAAGCCTTCCATGTGAGGCTTTTTCGATTGCAGGCTGATTATCGTGCATAGAGGCAGCAGTTAGTGGTATTCTGCCCTTATGCTTTTCCGATAGAAGAGAAAAACACTAGGTAGCGACGCTATGGGATATTCACATTGAACAACGAAAACTGATGTGGTTTCTGCTTTCTATGTGCTTCTTTGTTCATTTGGTAATCAGGTCTGAGCCTTTGTGGATACTGCGAATGTGGTGCGCTATTCGGTCGTAGGTTTCGAACTCTTCGCGTGTTGGGAACTCTTTTCCCACAGAAAAAAGGGCGACTGCCTCTTCTCGTCTACTGGGATTTACGGTCCATCTGGGAATGGGCGGCGTTCTTGTTATTCTGACGCATTTGTTTGTCTTGTCAGCTCTTACTTCTATGATTGGCAGACGGTTTATTCCGTTCTTGAGCAGCATGTTTTTCAATCGGGAGTCGAGGTTTAATCGCTGTGCGAGTTCTCGTCCTTCCCATTTGAAGCCGATGGTTTTCTTGCTGAGGAAACCTTTCGTGATCGGTTTGATTTCTGCTTTGAGGCCGCGTTCTAAGCCTTCAACATCTGCATGAACTATGAAATGGTAGAGATATACGAGCCTGCCCAGATCGATTTCTTCGCTTGGGCCGTCTGGTCCGCCCGTGTGGCTTGGTTCTTCAGTCATCGCCTTCTCGACTTGTATTAGGTCGAGGTTTCGGTTTCTGATTTTGATGCAGCCTAGAGACCGCCCGCTGACGAACGGTCCTTTCTTCCATCTGGGTCCTACGGCTTCAGGGCTTTCCGGGGGCAGCAATGTGGCGTCTAGACCCATCTGTCTCAAGTGTTCGCTCAGCGTGCCCATTAATCCCTCGTCTTTGTATTCATTCCTCGTCGGGTCTTTCGTTTTTCTTAGCAGACTCATATGTTGAACCTATCTCAATGTATAAGAAACGCATCTAATATGCTATTGCATATAAAATTGCTTGGCATGAGGTGTCATCTGTTTCCCAGTATGCCTCCTAAACGTGATGAGACCGCAAGGGTAACAGCACGCGCAAACCCTGATCACAGTTCTCTTCGTTGAGGTTTGCGCAATGACTAGCTTCGAACTATCCCAAAGTATATTCTTCTTTGGTTTTTTCCTTTGTTCTCTATCCTCAATAATTGAATCTCGCCTATCTCGCCTGTATTCTTGACGTGTGGTCCTCCATCCGCCTGCAGGTCGATGCCTGGAATCTCCACTATGCGTAGTTCTCGTTCTTCAGGCGGCATGCGCTCAGCTAACTTCACCGCTCCAGGCACTTTCAATGCTTCCTCTCGACTCAAGAAGTAGATTTTCAACTCTACACTTTTCGCAGCTTCTTCATTTGCTTTCTTAACCGCATCCTCAAACACTTCACGATCTGTACGAGGCAGATTGAAATCCAACTTAGCCTGGTCAACATCCACCTGTCCACCCG
>CAYLSJ010000207.1:0-2137 GCA_964386655.1 uncultured Candidatus Bathyarchaeia archaeon
CGATTAGATTGCAGGAGGAGTATCTGGAGTTGATGACAGCTTTTCTCGACCGTGCTAAAGAGCTGTTTCTGGTTGCGTGTGGCACGTCGTATCATGCTTGTCTTGCTGCTTCGTACATGTTTTCGAAGATGGCTTCTTTGAATACGCATCCTGTTTACGCGTCGGAGTTTGTGGAGCAGGTTGGGAAGTCGGTTAACATTGACAGCACTATTCTAGCTTTGAGTCAGTCTGGTGAGACTGCTGACACGTTGGCTGCTGTTGATTACGCTCGGAACAGGGCGGCTACTATCCTTGGCTTGACTAATGTTGTGGGTTCGACTTTGACTCGTGTGTCAAGGGCTTACATTGTGCAGCAGGCTGGTCCTGAGATTGGCGTTGCTGCTACGAAGACGTTTACAGCGCAGTTGTCTGTTTTGGCTCAGTTGGCTTTGAAGTTGGCTGAGAAGAGAGGTAAGCTTTCGCATGTGGAGATGGAGCAGTTCAAGGACAAGCTGAGGCTAATTCCAGAAATCGCGGAGAAAGTGATTAAGACTGAAGAGTCTATTGTCAGGTCGATAGCTAGGAAGTATAAGGATAAGCCCTACTTCATTTTCTTGGGACGAGGCATAAGTTCAGCTGTTGCTTACGAGGGTAGGTTGAAGTTGATGGAGACGAATTATATACCATCAATGGCTAATCCTGCGGCGGAGATGGAGCCTGGCGTCATTAACCTTATGCGTCCTGGTTCGCCTGTGTTTTTCATCTGTCCAAGGGATGAGACTCGCAGAAACATTATTGAGAATATTAAGAAAGCTAAGGCTGAAGGCGCATCGGTCATATCCCTTATTGAAGAAGGGGATGAGGAAATCAAAGCTCTGTCAGATGACTATATTCAGGTGGTTAAGGACGTGCCTGAGTTTCTGTGCCCTATTCAGTTTGTCATTCCATTACAGCTGTTTGCCTATTACATGGCTGTTGAAAGAGGACTAGACCCTGATAAGCCGAGGCATTTGACCAAAGCTGTGACAGTGAAGTAGGTCCTGTTTGAGTTTGTCTGTGTTCAGACTGATTGATGTTAACGTAATGGTGTCCGCTAGTTTAATAAAATCAGTTAGTTTACTGAAATGATGAAAATCACGCAATTGTGGAAACATGAAGTGAGTGTTTGAGCAGTCTTGTTGACGTAGTCATCCTGAGCACTTTGGCTGGCTTGTGCACGGGGTTAGGAGGGTTGAGTGTGCTTTTCCGCCGACCTGGGAAGAGATTGCTGGGGTTTTTGATGGGTTTGGCTGCCGGTGTGATGATTATGCTTTCTTTTTTGGAGTTGATGGCTGAGGCTCTTCACGTAGCTGATTTGCTGTTTGTGGCGTCTGGCTTTATGGTTGGAGCTCTGGTTCTTTTTTCTCTTGATTTCGTGTTGCCTCATATGCATTTTTCTGTGAGTGAGAAAGGCTTGGTGGATGTGAAGTTGTTCAGATCTGGTTTGCTGATTGCAATTGGCATATCTCTCCATAATCTTCCAGAAGGCGTAGCGATTGCTTCAGGATATTCTTACGCGCCGAATGTTGGGCTGCTCATTGCGGTTGCGATTGCGGTTCACAATGTTCCTGAGGGAATAGCCATATGCTTACCAATCTGCTCAAGTGGAGGTTCTAGGTGGAAGGCGTTTAGGCTGGCTTTGGTTTCTGGTCTTATGGAGCCGTTGGGCGCTTTGATCGCTGCACTGCTTTTATGTAATTTTCCGATGTTCGTGCCGTTCGGTCTTGCTTTTGCGGCGGGTGTTATGGTTTTTATCACGTTGGATGAGTTGATTCCTGTTGCTCATAAGCATGGACATGAGCATTTTACGTCTTTTGGGTTCATCAGTGGTTGCTTTGTCACCTTCCTATTGCTGCATCTCATTGTATAATCTCAACGGTCTAGGAGAGATCTGCTGAGCCAAGCAGATGGAGCCCCGGGCGGGATTTGAACCCGCGACCTACGGTTTACGAAACCGTTGCTCTAACCGCTGAGCTATCGGGGCACGACTGTTCTTGCTGCTGTGGTTTGATTTGAGGTTTTCTTCTGCCATGTTATCGTACTAAGCTTCTCGTATGCTCAGGAGCTCTCTCCTTCTTTTTCCTCACATCTCGATAGAACTCAACAAAGCCGCATCCTT
>CAYLSJ010000208.1:0-2113 GCA_964386655.1 uncultured Candidatus Bathyarchaeia archaeon
TTCGGGCTGCACCGGATCTGAAGTCCGGGGTGCGGACCACCAACACTGCTAGGCGCCAAACTATACTCATGATGCCGTGAGATAAAAATTTTCAACAACTAATTGTTCTTGCGAATAGTAACACTTTTAACGGAAGGGTTTTACGCTTTCATGTATGGTGAATGCTTCCTTGTCTGAGTCCAAAGTTGACATCGGCCACTTCAAGATGATTGTTGACTATTACGAACGGAAGTGCCCATGCTGGGGTGGAAAACACTCTTGCCCGTGCCCACCATTTGCGGAGACTCGAAACTGTCGATGCGGAGCAGTACGCGCCATGAACGACCCGAAAGCACAAAAACCAACATTTGAGGCCTACAAAATAGACTTCAGCACTCTAGCCAAGGTAATCAATAACGGACACAAATGTCCCGAGGAAAAGGAAAAAACCTGTTTCTGTGGAGAATTTTTGGAATCCGGTAAGTGCAAACTGAATATGTTTGAAAAGCTCGGCAACCCACCCTAAGAACACAACGACTATTTTTGAGCCTGCGCTAATGCTTTCTCCAGCTTTTCTGTGGCCAGTAGCACATCTTTAGCCGTGCATCCTATAGCCGCATTGATAGTTATGTAAGGAGAGTGATATCTTTCACAACAGACACCAAAGTCCGTTTCTTCTAGAACACGAGGACCTGTGACTCTAAGAGTGTACAAGTTGGGGCCGACTTTTTTTGCCACATAATTCTTTAAGGTCATGGCAGCAGCTATAGGGTTAAACACATTCAGCAACCGTTCACCATGCTTCTCGGCTACTTCTCCTAAATACTCGTCTAACAACTCGCGATTTCGCTCTTGTTCGCTCCTCAGCTCCTCATACCTTTTCACACCCAAAGACAAAATCGCCGCCAGAAATTGAACGACCGGAGCAGCCGAGGCTCTTCCGGCATACATTTTTGACACCTTCTCCACAAACTCATGGTTGGGCGAGGCAATGATGGACCCACCGACTGGTGTGAGAAAGTTTTTGTCGGTACTTTGTATGACTGCATCAACTCTGCCCGCATCAATCGCTCCGTGGACCAGTTTCATGATTGCCTTGCTCTGCACGCCATAGGCGTTGTTAACTATGTGAGGAATGTTTTGATCATCAGCCAGTTTCGCTATAGCCCTAATGTCGTCTGGCTCGCGAGGCGGGAAGAAAGTGGTTGTCGCAACTATTGCAGCTGTTTCTTTACCGATAGCTTCTGAAATCCTCTCGACAGGAACCCTAACAGCGTCCCCGAAAAGCTCACCATTCACAGTCTTTATCTTCATCCCAACAAGCTGCATACCCTTTATCGGAGAAAGATGATCGACTCGCGCATAGACTACTTCGCGTCTATTCGTTACATCACGAGCAACACTTGCTGCCAATCCGACAGCCATTCCTGTAGCAACGGGAACGACACACGCAGACTCCAAATTTGGGACGCCCAACCTTTGCAGCATGTCCAAAGCTAGCTTGTTTGCAAAAAAGTACGCCAGCGATCCACCAGCAGCTTTCGGCTGTGGAGCAATAACATTGCCTGACCTTCCCACACCATGACAAAATCCATGTGCAAGCTCAGAGACAAGGGGCGACGCAACTCGAGCTTCACGCTCTCCTATTCGGGCAGATTCTGGATCTTTGTCTGTGTCCATCATAGAGAAAATCGTAAGTAGCAAGTCGATGACTTCGTCGTCCCATCCGTGCTCTGGGACTCTTCTCTCTTCAAACAGAATGCGAATAGGCTTGAGCTTGGCCCGTAACACGCGGAGGCCACGTTTAAGCATGGAATCGGGTATTGTTCCTTTCAGTAATGAGTCAAGGTCAGACAATCTTTGCACTCCTTAACCTGTAATAATACACTTTTTCCGAAATTTTAGGCGGGCTTTCAAACCTCACCAATACCTCGCCTTTCTCGCCATGTTGGCTAACGATTGTTCCCTTAATTTTAGAAGCTGTAAGTACGTTGTTGCCTATAACCTGCTGTGCAGCCATTTTTGTTTGGAACAGTCCCGAGACTACCCATCGATCTTCTGAGGCCTTTTGGTTGATAAAGCCCAACTTCACTTTTGCAGAATACATTTCTGGAGCAACTTCCAACAGATCAAC
>CAYLSJ010000209.1:0-2081 GCA_964386655.1 uncultured Candidatus Bathyarchaeia archaeon
CCTTCTTGAAAACAGATATTAGCATAATCATCGAGTAAAGGAATTGAAAGCTCAAGGGTTGCAGTAATGCCTACAAATCTGCCTGTTGTTGCCAAGAAGAAATGGAATGAAGCCTCTCTAGCCCGGACACCTCAAGAAAAACTTGAGAAACTGGAAGAGTTTCTAAGCCTCATTCCAAAGCACAAAGGAACAGAAAAACTTCGGGCACAAGTCAAACGTCAAATATCAACTCTACGTAAGGAACTGGAAGAAAAGAAGCGTCGCAGAACCGGAAGAGGCGGACCACGATTCTTCCTTGAGAAAGAAGGCGCAGCCCAAATCATCATCTTAGGACCTACGAAAGTCGGACGCAGCAGCCTCCTGACTTCTGTTACCAACGCTAAGGCTGAGGTTTCTGGCTATCCTTACACTACTCGTGAGCCTATTCCTGGCATGCTTCAGTTCGAAGACCTTCAGTTTCAGCTTGTGGAAGCTCCAGCCTTAATTGAGGGTGCAGCAGACAGCGGCTCAGGCGGAATGCAAACGCTAGGTTTGGCGAGAAATGCAGACGGGTTAATATTGATGGTTGACTTGGCTGAAGACGCTTCACGGCAATTGATGTTGATTTTGAAGGAATTAGAGAAAGCGAGAATCCTAACGCAGAAACCTCGCGCACGGATTGAGATTGAACGCAAGCATGTTGGCGCAGGGCTACGCATCATAACCTTCGGCAGACTGATCGACTGCAGCCTTCGAGATGTTGAAGACTTACTGAAGGGTTACCGCATTCTGGACGCTACTGTGAAGATTCTTGGTGAAGCTACACTTGACGATGTTGAAGACGCCATTTTTGAAAGCACTCTCTACCGACCAGCGATTATTGTTGCCAATAAAAGCGACATGCCTGAGGCAGAGAAATCGTTACACTTACTGAAGAGGTTCGTAGGTAGCCAGCTGCCGATTGTTCCAGTTTCGTGTCAAACAGGAGCGGGACTGGACAAGCTGGGTTTGGAGATTTTTGGAGCATTGGATATTATTAGAATTTACACGAAAGAACCAAATGACAAAGAGCCGTCGAGCAATCCGTTCATTTTGAAGCGAGGTTCAACTGTCGCTGATCTTGCGAAGCAGATTCACAGTGATTTTATCGAGAGATTCGCGTATGCTCGGGTCTGGGCGAAGCGGTTGGCTTTCAGTCCTCAGAAGGTTGGACCTTCTATAGTGTTAGAAGACAAAGATGTTGTTGAACTGCATACACGGTAGATGATGACGTTTTTAACGTGAAGAGCGGGCTATTCTTTCAATTTCGTTCCGTTTAGAGACAGCGTAGCTTTTGACATCCCTGTTCGCTGCTAAGATCAGCTCTTCGGCTAGGCACTCTTCAAGTGTGCGTGGATTATTCAACGTAACCTTTCTGGCACCTTCAGTGAGTAGACGTAGAGCCACATCGACTCGACGTAGAGGCGCCACATCAACAGCCATGTGGTATACTATGCCACCGTAACTTAGGCGTGTTGTGTCCTCGCATGGCGCGCCATTGTGAACAGCCCTAACTAGAATTTCAATAGGGTTTCGCCCGGTGCGGAGGTTGATTATTTCGAACGCGTTCTTGACGACGTTTATGGCTCTTTCCTTCTTTCCCGCTGCTCTTCCAGGTCTCATAAGGTTGTTGACTAAGCGTTCAGCTATGTTGACTTCAGCCTTGCGAAAGCGACCGTGCTCATGTCTGCCCCTGCTATGAGGTGTAAAAACTGGGTGAAGTGAAATGTAACGTTTCAAGCCTTGGTCTTGAACTTCAATGCCGCTGAAAGACCATTTTCCGAAAAGCTTGACTTCTTCAACCACTTGTTTACTCATGTTAGCCCTGTCTCCGCTGTTTAGCGCATGGGTTTCTCTTTCTTCCCTAGCACTAGCTGCTTGAGTGACACACCATTGACTGTCACGACTCTCCATCGTACGCCTGGTATATCACCCATGCTTCTTCCACGTGAACCGCCTATTCCCTCCACGATTACCTCGTCGTGTTCATCGACTACGTTGAGGGCACCGTCTCCAGGCAAGAACGCCGTGATGAGCCTACCGTTCTTAATAAGCTGAGTGCG
>CAYLSJ010000210.1:0-2075 GCA_964386655.1 uncultured Candidatus Bathyarchaeia archaeon
GTTCTTGAAAGATACAAGACGGTGGCTGTTGTTGGGCTTTCAGCTGATTCCTCTAAATACAGTCACATTGTCGCCAAGTTTCTTCAGACCAAGAACTGGCGCGTCATCCCAGTCAATCCTAACGTGACAGAAGTCTTGGGCGAGAAGAGCTACAAGTCGCTTCTAGATTTGCCAGAAGACCTTCAGAAGAAAGTTGAAGTTGTGGACATCTTCAGACGATCCGAGGATGTACCGCCTATAGTTGATCAAGCTGTTAAACTGAAAGAGAAGAACGGAAAACCGCATGTGGTCTGGATGCAGCTGGAAATAATCAACGAAGACGCGGCTGCACTCGCAGGGAAAGCAGGCTTAACAGTGATAATGAATAAATGCATGAAGATGGAAATTGAACGTCTCGAACGAGCAAGGAATGCCGAGCTTGAAAAAATCCGTGCACAAAAGATGAAGGAGTTGACTGCCAAAGTGAAAGAAGGGAAATCCTCGGGAAACACGCCTTTTGTGATTGACGACGCCTATTTCACCCAAACCGTGCAAAAATATCCATTAATGCTTATTGACTGCTGGGCAGATTGGTGTGGTCCATGCAGGATGATAGAGCCGACTGTTGAAGAACTTGCCAAGGAATACGTTGGTCGTGTGGCTGTTGGAAAGCTGAATGTGGATGAGAATCCGCAGACAGCAACTCGATTTGGCATAATGACCATCCCAACTTTGCTCATTATGAAGAATGGTGTGGAAGTGGACAGAATCATCGGCTGCGTGCCCAAACAGCTCATTGAAGAAAGACTGAAGAAATACGTATAAACCAAGATTCAATAGAAATAGCTCAAGGAGACAATGCCTGAATGGATGTGTCGATGCGTCGCGTCATAGGTTCACTCGCTCTCTTGCTAGGCGTAACATTCCTAGCGCTCGGATTGCACACAGGACAAATCGACACGGTCATAGAAATCGTGAAGAGGGTTCTTGAAGCCGCTGTGGCAGGCGCACCCTAACTCAAAGCCGTTGCGTGTGCGCTAAGCGGTCAACAACACGCAAGTTAAGTCTCGGCTTTCCATTCTCTAAGAAATCTACTCAGAAATTCCTCGACAAACTTGTGTCGTTCTTCAGCAATTCTCTTCGCTGTCTCCGTGTTCATCGTGTCTTTTATCTTGAGTATTTTTTCATATATGTGGTTGATTGAACTCTCAGATTTGCCGTCATACTTCGTCTTAGGCGGAACTGAAGGGTCGTGTATGGGTTTGTTGCCCCAACCACCTCGCGAGAACACTCTGGCAATTCCTATTGCTCCGATAATGTCAAGCCTATCGGCATCCTGCAAGATTTTCGCTTCTAGACTTCTTGGAACCAAGCCTTTTCGAACCCTGTGCATTTCAATACCGTAAACAACGCTGTCAACTTTCGCCTTTGGAAACCTGACTTCTTCAAGGATTTTCCTCGCCATTCTAGCTCCTTCTTCTGCATGATCATCAATTACTCCTTCATCCTCCATGGCTCTGGCAATGTCATGCAATAAGACAGCAGCTTTCACAACATCCAAGTCGCCGCCTTCTTCTCGAGTCAAGCGCAATGCCAGATTATAGACTCTTTCAACATGATGCCAGTCATGATGCGAATGCCGATAGAACACTGCGCTTCTGTTTCGGATTTCTTCATAGATTGAAGCTTTCACCATAAGCTGCCAGCTCTGAAAAATGTTACTGGACAAACAAACCAATTAACAGTAGTGGTAAGTTTCCTCAGCCTCAAAGGACATGAAAAGCAGCAGCTTCACCGAGCGCTTGGTTTACTCTCTAAACGCATTTCCCTCAACACCAACACTTTGGCAGTGTGAAGATAACCTGCTTCCCGCAGTTCCTCAAGCTCAGGCTTGTTCTGCGATTCTGGATGATCATACATGTACAATTCCACTGCCTTCTCGTACATGCGCTGACGAACTCCTGGCCAGAAGACTCCTTTCAAATCCTTTCTAGGCATAACGCTACCTCAGGGCAACTTGCTGCTGCTTACTTTAGATGACGCCTGAAGGTTTTGTCATTTTCGCTTCTACCATCATGCTGTCCATGGCTTGTAGT
>CAYLSJ010000211.1:0-2059 GCA_964386655.1 uncultured Candidatus Bathyarchaeia archaeon
GCTGAAAACGAACTCGGCGACATCAGCAACATGTTGAGCGGGTTAATGTTCGACTGCGGCACAAGCTCGGGCATGTCCCTTAACTTTAACAGCGTCAATGAGGATGCATCAAAAATACTAGCAGAAGCTGCAACCGTTGCAGAACAGAAAATAAACGCAAACCTCCCAGTACTGCCACCCGGACTTTCGGTTAATCTGTCCAGCGAAAAAGCGTCAACCCAAAAATCGTAAGACGAGCATTCCCTCTTAAATCTAAACCCCATTTTCTTTGCATTTCCACTATCAAGTCAAGTATTATAGATAGAATTTATCAGGCATGCTCTGCTGGAATTTTCTGGCAAGAGCGGAAATTGCGAGAACAAGGGTGTTCTAAGAATTGGACTTATATGTTTCTTGTTCTGTCTTATGTGTGAGGCGCTTGGCCGATTGACTGTGGCCGAAGAGACCGAGCTTGATTATGCGCTTAGGGGCAAAGCTTGGAAAGTCTACTGGTTTCTGCTGAAGACTGGTAAGCCTGTGAGTGTGCGGGAAGTCCAGAGGACTTTACATTTCAGCAGCCCTAGCGTGGCTAACCACCATCTTGAACAGTTGCGCGAGTTGGGGCTGGTTCAAAAGCAGGAAATAGGGGGCCACTATGTTCTGGTCAGCGAAGTCAAGATAGGCGTTCTCAGACACTATGTGAAGTTGGGCAAGCTTCTCTTTCCACGATACTTTTTCTACGCGGTTTTCTCCACTGTCTTCTACCTGGCTTATCTCCTGTTTACGGGGGTAGGGTTCGCACGTGAGAACCTCTTCATTATCGCGTTCGGCGCCATCGTTTGCGCAGTATTCTGGTATGAGGCGTACCGCGTGTGGTCTATGCGACCGTTCTAAAAATTGGAACAGAGTGTTCTGAAGCTTAGGATAAAATAAACCATCTCCAATATGTATAAGGCAGGTGAAAAAGAATTGGTTCAGCAGGAAGTCAGGAAAAAAACCAGAGTTTACGGAACGGTCGCAATTCTCTCCGCTTTAGTTTTGGTCACGTTCATCTACACTTTAGGTTCAGGGCCAGTGACGTTTCCGCCAGTTGAAACCCCTATGGCTGCGGGAATGAAACACTTCTCCTCCTACGAAGAACTCAAAAACTACTTGGCTGCAAACACGAGTGAAGGCTCTACCTACTGGAAGCGCGGACTTGGGCCGGTGGACGCGGAGTATTTCATGGCTGAGTCCATGCCTACTCCCGCACCTGCTCCTCTAGGCACTGGTGAATCAGCACAGAACGATCGGTCATATTCAACCACGAACATTCAGGTTGCGGGCGTAGACGAAGCGGACATTGTGAAGAACGATGGCAGATATATTTACACTGTATCCACCGAGTACAGCTACCCTGAAACACGGAGCATCGTCTACATCGTGAAGGCTGACCCGGAAGACCCCAAAGTTATTGCGAAGATTGCGCTTGAAAACTATACGTATCCGGCAGGCATGTACATTAGCCGAGACAGCAACAGACTTGTGATTATCGCAAGCAAGTACCAGCCGATCTTCCTTGACGTCATCAGTCCAGATGCTGCAATAAGATACCCATACCAAACAGATGTTAGTACCTTCTTGTACGTCTATGACGTGTCGGACAAGGCTTACCCTGTTCTCGCCAGAAACTTCACAATCAGCGGCAGCTACTTCAATTCTCGAATGATAGGCAACTACGTTTACGCTGTCGTGAGCCAACCAGCTCAAGTTCTTGAGAATTCCGTTACACTTCCCAGAGTCTATGAGACAACCAGCGTTGCCGCGAAAGTTTCAGAAATTGCGCCTTCGAGTGTATATTACGCTGACACGATTCCCAGCTACTTCACTTTCACCACTTTCATGGGCTTGAACATCTTAAACGACGCGGAAGAGCCAGCCAACATGACGGTAATGATGGGTGGAACAAGCACCATGTACGTTTCAATGCAGAACATCTATGTAACGTATCCCACTTGGAGCGATCAGGGACAGTACACGTCGATTTACCGAGTGCGCGTAAACGGCAGTGCTCTGGCATTTGAAGCTCAAGGCAGCGTAG
>CAYLSJ010000212.1:0-2048 GCA_964386655.1 uncultured Candidatus Bathyarchaeia archaeon
GTCCTGTTGTGATGTTGTTGTGTCTGCAGAGGTTTATGTTGAGGAAGCGTTCGTATCCGCCTAGGTCGAGGTCGGTTTCGCCTCCGTCGTCTGTGACGTAGACTTCGCCGTGGATGTATGGGTTCATTGTGCCGGCGTCTACGTTTACGTATGGGTCGATTTTGATGGCTGTGGCTTTTAGCCCTCTGGTTTGAAGCATTTTGCCTATGGAAGATGTGAGTATGCCTTTGCCGACTGAGGAAAGCACGCCGCCGGTTATGAAGATGTATTTTACCATGGTGCTCTCCAGCAATAACCTCTGAATAGCGCGGTATCTCATTATTAAGCTCTTTCTGAACGGGGTGGTTAGTATGGGTCTGGGGATTTCTTTTGGGTGTGAATGTTGGGTTTTTCTGGTTTACGTTCGTAAATGGTTGTGGATGGGGCTAGTATGGGTGTGGAAGAATTTTTTCAGTGTGAAAGTTCTACTTTTCTGTTTGCGGTTTGACCTCTGTTTATGGTTCTGTATGGTGTCTTGGGCTCTGTTTACTCGTGTTTTGTGGTGCGGTTCTGCATAGTTTGTGGTGCGCTTTCATGTTGGTATGCGTGACGTTTGCCCATGTTGCCGGGGTTTAGGGGAAAAGAGAATTTCGATAGGAGAAGGCGCTATGCCCCTTATGCCTTCTTCTACCATTGTTGCGGGTACATATTTGGCTGAAGCTGTGTGCGCGTCGTCGTAAGACTGTTCCTTGATGACGACATCATCCAGCATGGGTGTGGTTGTGGGCAGCGGTTTGGACTTGTGGTTGAACACGCAAGACTGCACTGTTCAACTTCTTTGCCTGCTATAGCTTCTTGAATGTTGGAGATGGTTTCGGTTTTCAGATGTCATTAACTTTCGCTTAGAAGCTGTAATGATACCGAGGTAGCGTGTTCAGAAGTAGTAGTCTGCGCCGCGTGTTTGATGGACTACTACTTCCATGCTGGCTGCAACGATTGCGAAAGCTTGTTCTTTGCAGAGGCTGTTGAGCACGCATATATCTTCGATGTTTTGCGTACTTTGGGGTATGCTCTATACGTCGTCAACGGATTCAGCTTTTGGCCGTTGAATCGCTTTGTTTGCCTTTTCTATTATTCTATGACTAATTGCTAATGAAGTTATGAATAAGGTTGACAGGGCGAAAAGGCTGGCTGTATACCACAAGGGCTTGAAAGGAAAATTTGGTGAAGATATTTGCTCATAGATCAGCGAAAGCAGCAGGATTAGAAAACTGCCAAAGAAAAGTAGATTTGCAAGCCAATCTCTAATCATCCATGGGCTCTTTTGACTTGGGAAATATGTTACCTGGCTGCTCGACTTGCCATCTGCCATTATAGCTCCTCTCAAACCCAAAGCTGCACCTAACATTCCTACAAGCGCGCCAATTAGCCCACCCAAGAGCCCAACTAACTGTTGAGAAGTCATATCGCCCGGGATTATAGCAACTGCCATAGTTGCTGTCGCAATCATGAAGACTCCAAGGAACAGTAAGAAGACTCCGAAAATCCGTCGAGACTGAGCTAGAGAAGGTGTTCTTTTAATGGCGAAGCTGTATTCTATTGATCTAATTGCTTTTATGGCGTCTTTTCCCTCATTTGAGAGCCTATAAAGCCCGCTAGAATCAAGGGAAATAAGACCCTCCAGTTTCTTGATGTGATGGTCAAGGTTTCCGCTGCTCTCTATGTCCAATTTGCTCTTGAGCTGACTGAAATTTAGAGGTGACCCCTCCAGAAGTCTCAGAATTTTCACACGCGTTGGATGGGATATTTTCTCAAAAAGCTCGGAAACATTAGACATTTGAACACACTAAGAGAAGACAGTCTCAAGGTTGTACTTATTTCCTTAGTTGTCGACAAAAAGTCAAGTGGTGGAGACCCAGACGTCTAATGATGGTTGGACTCTAACGTAGAAATCAGGCAGAACCAGCGATGATTATGGAGGGTGGGATATTAAGCTAGGTTTTGCCTTGCGCCTTGTCTGCGGTTGCGGGCATTGCTCCGGGTAGGTCTGGGAACTTGTCTTTCATTCT
>CAYLSJ010000213.1:0-2036 GCA_964386655.1 uncultured Candidatus Bathyarchaeia archaeon
GAGAAGGCACAGCCATAACACTAGTAGCCTACAGCGAACTCTCAGAATTCGAAAGAATACAAGCATTAACGAAGACAAAAATCGAAGAAATCGAATCTTGAGCAGCCTCACACCTGCAGCGGAAGACAAGCCTCAGTGGCTTAAATAAGCAGATCAGACAATATATGTAAAGCAACTCTAATGCTACTCGCGAACCGCTGCAAACAACAAAAAAGAATCGAGACTGGTTGAATGAGAAACAAGACGTCAATCGCTGATTATCTTTACTTTCTCTCAGTAAAGTACAACGTCGATTGTGACAGCCTCTCTAAGGGACTAGTTCACGCACGGGAGAACAGCGAAATTACCTGTGGAAACCTCACAATTGAATGCCGCCTCAAAACAAACAGCAGCGACGTCTTTCTCATAACAAAAGGCTACCAAGTAGTTGCACAGTTTCCACTTCCCAAGTTTTTCCTTGATCAACCAAACCCTATCGGCCCATCAAAATGTGATTATCTGCAGAGGAAAGTGACAGTCAAAGAGGCTGAAGAGCGTCCTAAGAACATCGGAGACCTACGCTACGGAATGAAACATGTAAACGTTAAAGGACGGGTTCTCTCTGTTCCAAAAGCCACTCTTGTGTTCACTCGTTTTGGTGAATATGCTCGCGTCACCAATGCTCTGATAGCAGATGAAACCGGAGCGATAAAACTGTGCCTGTGGAATGAAAAAATCAACATGGTTTCAGTTGATTCAGTCATCCAGATTGAAAACGCAAGCGTCTCAAAGTTTCACGGCGAAAAACAATTGAAACTTGGAAAAGCCGGAAGACTACACGTTGTTGAAGACCACCCCTTTCCTTCACTGAGGCAAACAGAGACAGCGGTTAGCTGAGAAACGCATCACAGCTCTATAGACACATCAAAGAAGACTGGATGATGGTCAAAAAGATGCATGTTCTGTTCTTTTGATTATTTCATTCTGAAGTTCAGCGCTCAGGTCGACGAAATAGTCGCTGTATCCCGCGACTCTTATTATGAGGTTCCTGTATCTTTCTGGGTGCTTCTGCGCGTCGCGCAGCATTTCAGAGCTGATTACATTGAATTGAATGTGATGCCCGTCAAGTTTGAAGTAGGTGCGTATGAGGCTACCGAGCTTGCCCAATCCTTCTTCATCAGCCAATAGCTGAGGTGTGAATTTCTGGTTTAGGAGGGTTCCGCCAGTTCTTGCGTGGTCGATTTTAGCGCATGATTTTATGACCGCGGTTGGTCCTTTCCTGTCGGCTCCTTGCACTGGTGAAATGCCTTCAGACAAAGGTTCACCTGCTTTTCTTCCGTCTGGTGTGGCTCCGACGGCTTTTCCAAAGTAGATGTGCACTGTTGTGGGCAAGAAATTGATTCTGTAGCATCCGCCTTTGGTGTTAGGCTTACCCTCTACGGCGTTGTAGTAGGCATCAAAGATGGCTTTCATAATCTCATCCGCGTAGTCATCGTCGTTTCCATACTTTGATGTCTTGTTGACTAGTCTTTGCCTCAATGTTTCGTGTCCGTAAAAATCGGTTCTTAAGGCTTCGAGTAGCTGAGTCATAGTAAGAGTCTTGTTGTCGAATACATGATACTTTGCGGCTGCAAGCGAGTCTGTTGCTGTTCCCAGTCCGACACCTTGAATGTAGTTTGTGTTGTACCGTGCACCGCCGTCATTGTAGTCCCTTCCGTTTCTAATGCAATCGTCAATGAAAAGCGACAGGAAGGGCACGGGTAGACGTTCCGCGTATAGTCTTTCTATTGTGTGATTGCCTTTGATTTTGACGTCAACAAAATGGTTAAGTTGCTTCTTGAATGCCTCGAAAAGCTCATCGTAGGAGCGGAATTCTGTTGGATCTCCAGTTTTGATTCCGATCTTTTTGCCTATTTTTGGATCTGTGCCATTATTCAAAGTAATTTCGAGGACTTTGACCAAGTTGAAGTATCCTGTGAGAATGTAGCATTCTGTGCCGAAGGCTCCTGTTTCAACGCAGCCGCTTGCTCCTCCATTTCTTGCGTCCTCAATATGTT
>CAYLSJ010000214.1:0-2026 GCA_964386655.1 uncultured Candidatus Bathyarchaeia archaeon
GCTCCAACAACCAAGCCCCCAGGAATTCCTCCTGGAAACGCATAGATCGTGCCTATCCCGAGACCTATCCTGATGCATCCTATGATGAAGGCAGCAACGGCAGCCCATAAAGGTCCTACAAGCACTCCCAGAAGTGCATTGACCATGTGTTGCGCCGGGTACGCTCTAGTGCCCAGAAATTCAAACCATGAGAACGGAGCCAAGACTACACCGAGGGCTGAAAAAACAGCAAGCAACGCTATCTTCTTGACATGTTCAGCTTCAATCTTCATGATTTTTCTCGCATCTCCAGCGCAACTTCTGTAACGGTCCTCGCTAGCTGGCTTGCGTTTTCGCCAAGAATTACTATCATAGGCTCTTTTCCAACATCTCCCATGTGATAGATTACATCGGGCACTTTTCCAATTCTCTTGATTGCTTGCTTAACACCCCAAGGTATTGTCATTCCCTCGATTCTTTTGACATCATCAGGCTCTTTCCTTCGATCATAAAAGGACACTTTAAGACCTCGTTTTTTCAGAAGTCTGAGAATTTCATCAGAATTCCTCAAGTTGACTGCAGCGGTTCTTGAAGAGTCATGTTTAATGACTTCCATTATATACCTGGCAAGGTGCGAAGAACAACCGAACTTTGGACAGCCTACTGCTTTGACGCCTCCTGACAGTTTCACAATTCTGCCTTCAACTGCAGCCACATCACTCGTATTTTCTGCGTAAGGAATCGCCATCGCAACGTTCATACCGACTTCTGGTACAAGCGCCGAAACCTTTGGATTTAGCTCAAGCAGTCTTCTCGCCTCTTCTATGTCCCTTAGAACCCTATATCTGGAAGACTCACGGTAAAGATGCGCAAAGGTGTTAACTGGTCCATAGCCCTTGCCCAAGTTCAATCCAAACTTTATTGCCAACATTACAAATCTCTTAGCAGTTTCAACTGCTGCTGGTATTCTCTCTCCTTTCGCAAGCTCGGCTGTAATGGCTGCTGAAAAACTGCAACCTGTGCCATGCGTAGTCTTCACATTTAGGCGGGGAGCTCGGAACATCTTGAACCTGCCTTTATAATAGAGAATATCCACGGCGTCTCCAGTCTCATCTATATGGCCGCCTTTGATTACAACGGCATCAGGTCCCATCTGAGAAATTTTTCTCGCAGCAGTCTTTGCGTGTTCCTGGGTCTTGATTTTCATATTGGCAAGCTTTTCACCCTCGAACTTGTTCGGTGTTACGATTGTGGCGATGGGCAAGAGATGATTTACCATGGCATCCATAGCCTCTGGCATCAAAAGCGGCGCCCCTGATTTTGCGACCATAACAGGATCTACGACGAGTGGGAATCTGTAGTTGGCAACTTTGGATGATACAGCCTTGATTATCTGCTGTGTGTGAAGCATTCCCGTCTTTGCTGCATCAATGCCCAAGTCTTCAGCTACGACGTTTATTTGCTTCTGAATTATGTCTGGGTCGAGGTCTTCAACAGCTACAACTGAGTGGGTGTTTTGAGCGGTGATCGACGTGATGGCAGTTGTGCCGTGGACACCTAGGGCTGCGAAAGTTTTGAGGTCTGCTTGAATGCCTGCTCCTCCTCCAGAATCGCTGCCTGCTATCGTCATCGCTACTGGAATCTTTCGCTCGGTCTTCTTTACTTGAACCATAAACTAACTCGCCTTCTCAAGCAAGTAGAGTGCAAGAGCTGAGGCGATGAAAGATGGAATGCTTGAACCTATGGTGGTGTACGTGTAAAGTGCGAAATATGTGACAACACCGATGAACCAAGCGATTAGCGGCTTGATTCTATAGTGTTTAGCCGAAGCGTAAAACTCGTCTAGGGCGTACTGTCTTTTCTTGATGAAGTAGAAGTCCATAAAGAGTACTCCAAGCAACGGTACGAAGATGCCCCCTATGTAAAGGAGGAAGCTTTCGTAAGCTAACTGCCATTGCCCAGGCATGAATGCTGCCACAAAAATGCTTACGACCGTTATGCCCACGATTAACTTCCACTGCCGAGATTTCGGCGACACGTTCTGTAT
>CAYLSJ010000215.1:0-2022 GCA_964386655.1 uncultured Candidatus Bathyarchaeia archaeon
GGCTCATGGAAACATGCGAACGGAGCGCTTCAACGAGTTTAAGGCTTCATCCTTCAAGGCAGCGTACCGCGCGCTCATTCTTTCCGCAGCTTCTTTAGGCATGCCCTGCTTAATCAATTCTTTTTCGAATGCCTTTCTAGCCCTTCGCACCTTCCAGCCTAATGTTAGATAAATGATGAAGAGGCTCGCCAACAATCTGACAGTGCTTGTTGTACCGCTCAGCACGGTGACAATGAGAAGATCTCTGGATTTTCCCATGATCGCTCAGCTCTGTATACAAGCAAGTGTGAGAAGAAGGAGGGATGTTAGTCTTCGTCTTCTTCCTCGGCTGTTCTTTTTCTTTCAGCCATCTTCTCTCTGATTCTTTTTTCGATTTCCTTCTCCAACTCCTCAGCTTTCTCAGGTGGAATGCCCATTCTGCCTTTCTGTCCAACTTTCTTCAGCACGTCTCCCAAACTGGTGAACACGCTGATATAATCTTCAGTCATTTTCACAGCTACATTGTCGGGCATTCCGCTGTCCTTTAGTTCCTTGTAAAATGCTGCTGCTGCTTTTCCCATGCTTCTGCCCGCTTCTTCGGAGAACACTGAGGCAATAATGCTTTTTATCAACGCTGGAACCTCAGTTGAGACAGCGCTAAGGATTTGTCTGACCTCTTCTGCCTCTTCAACAGCTGGCTTCTTCTTCTCTGGCTTTTCGCTCATCAAGTTTTCACCTCCAAATGCTATGATTCTCAATCAAGTTAACTCTTTTGGACATCGCTTAGACCATCCTCTGCAGTATTTTGTAGGCTTCAACCTTTCCAAGTTCAAGCTGTAGGCACGCAGCTTCAACTGCTTTTCTCGCGTCCTCGTCATACAAATGAAACTCAGCTTCGCGGCTTCCATCTGGGTTTATCGAAAACAGATAGTGAAAATTCCCCATTGCGCCAAGCAATTTGCTCCTCATGAACCCGGCTCTTGTTGCGCTGTTATGCTTTTTTCCTACATTCATGTTTTTTCGCCTCTGAAACAATATAGAGACTGGACACATGACTTATCTATCGTGGAAAAAAGTGGTCAAATCATTGGTCACTTGAAGTGTTAATCAGCTCGTAAGCGTTTCCGAAACCCTCAACCTTTCGGACTACACCGTCTTTTTCTAGTCGTTTCAGCCGTTCTCTGATGATTCTTCTCGAGGCTTTCCCCCGCATGGAAGCCACTTGCCTAGTGATGGCTGAAGTGTTTAAGCGACCACGCATAGCTAAGGCTTGCACAATGCAACGTGAAATGTCATCTTGAGCGATAGGCTTCCGCTTAACGTATTGCTCAGCTATTCGGAAGCGAGCCATAACCTTCAACGGTTCATCGTAGAGTCCAACACCTGCTCTAAGCACTCTCAGAGATGGAGCCAACGATGAATACTCAGGGTTTTCAAGAATGAGCGCTTCAAGAGCGTCAAGCCTCTTCATTATCAAGTCAAGCTTCTTGCTTAGCTCGCTTAGACGGTCCGAGTTGGCTTCAGCGCTCATTGGTTAGACGCCACAAACACAGCAGACTATTACTGTGACTGCATTTAAAATGAACACTGCATTATGTGGCACGTCTGCAACCTGTAGAGCCCTAGAGACCCAACGGTTAAATCTCTCCCTAAGACTTAACTTGTGAAGTTATCTAGTCTCCATGGCGTAGCATTTGGAGGATTGCGTTAACTCTTGAAACGTCGCTTTCCAGAAAGCGAATATCATGTTTCCTTCTTTGATGAAGTTGGCTACGTTAGGAGACAGTGTCTGAGTTGTGGCGAATATTACTGGACACTGAACCCGAACCAGTTAACCTGTGGTGAATCTACACTTCAGGAATGCGCCAAGCTTTCTTTCATAGGTAATTCACCTATGCGCAAGAGTTACAGCCTCAGCGAAATGCGAGGAGCTTTCCTTTCCTTCTTTGAAAGGCATGGGCATGAACAAGTCAAGCCTTATCCGATTGTGTCGAGATGGCGCGATGATCTCTATTTCACCAGCGCCAGCATAGTGGATTTTCA
>CAYLSJ010000216.1:0-2001 GCA_964386655.1 uncultured Candidatus Bathyarchaeia archaeon
TGTCAGAGAAGAGGATCCGGACATAATTTTTACACGAGGCGGGGACTCGTTTCTTTTCCCGTACCTTGCCCACAGAGCATTACTAAACGATGTAATTGGCAAACTAATCCTGGGCAGAGAAGGCGTACCTCTCAGGGCGAAGAAAAAACACGGCGTTACCTTCTTCTCCTATGGGCGTGTTTACTTCAAGGCACCCATGCGTAGGCTCTACGGACGGATTCACATCGATGAGGAAAACACCTTCATTTACTCGGCCTGTGGACTGGATGGGTTAATTGAAGTTTCGAGAACGTGCAGGGTTCCTTTGCATAGGGCCGCTAGAGCTTCCATCGGAACAATAATGTCGTCCCTGCAGCTCTATCAAGCCACAAAAGATGACATATTGGTTCCCTGGAAGAAAAGAGAACCCGAAGCTTTCAAGTCTGCTTGGGAACTGCTTGTAGCAGACAGAGGAGGTTTCATCTTTGAACCCCAGCTAGGCATCCACGATGGGGTTGCCGAAGTTGACTTTTCTTCAATGTATCCAACCTTAATGGCGAAGCGCAACATCTCAGCAGAAACAGTGCTCTGCAAATGTTGTCCAGACTCAAAGTTGAGGGTGCCGGAACTCGGCTATAACGTATGTGAGAAACGGGAAGGTATAGTGCCGAGAACTCTGAAGACGATCTTGAAGAAGCGTGACACCTACAAACGCTTGAGAAGCGAGGTCGAAGACCCGAAGTTAAGGCAGGTCTACGATCGTAGGCAGGGTGCTTTGAAGTGGATTCTGGTCACATCTTTTGGTTATCTTGGTTACAAGAACGCCCGTTTTGGGAAGGTTGATGCCCACATCGCAGTTTGTGCCTTTGCTAGGGACGCGTTATTGAAGACCGTGCGTATAGCTGAGGAGAGGGGGTTCGAAATAGTTCATGGCATCGTTGACTCTTTATGGCTAAAGAAGGAAGGAGCGTCTCCGAGAGAGTATGTTGAACTTTGCGAGGCTGTTTCTAAGGAAATCGGAGTTCAGCTGAACGTAGAAGGCAGATACCGTTGGATTGTGTTTCTGCCGTCGAGAACACATGTAGAGGTTCCTGTTCTCAACCGATACTATGGAGTATTTGAATCTGGCAAAATCAAGGTGAGGGGCATCGAGGCTGTAAGGAGGGACACGCCGCCTTTGATTAAGAAGGCTCAGATGGATATGATAAAGGTTCTTGCGAAGGCTTCGAACTCTGAGGCGTTCATGAAGAGGATTCCGGAGGCGGTAGAGGTTTTGCGGGGCTATGTGGAGAGGCTGAGGAAGAGAGATGTCGATGTGCATGATTTGATTATTGCAAAGCAGCTGTCCATGCATCCTGATAGGTATGCTCACGATGTTTTCCAAGCCATAGCTGCCAAGCAGTTGCTGGAGGGGGGTATAGAGGTGTCTGAAGGGCAGACGGTTCGCTACTTGATAATTGATACTGAAAATAGAAGGCCGAGTAAGCGCGTTAAGGCCGCTGAACTGATTGATGTTGAAACTCGGTTTGATGTTGAAAAGTATGTGGAGATGCTGATTCTTGCGGGAGCAAACATTCTTAGCCCATTTGGATATACTCAGGAGCGATTGAGAGATCATATAGTTTATGGTGAAAAGCAGATGATGCTCACGCCCATTTTAAGAACAACATAATATGCACACATTCTAGAATGCGTACGGAAGGGTAACTGCGATGACTCGCCCACAAAAAGACGCTTACGTCTGCAAGAAGTTTGGCTACGTCTTACCCAAGAAAGACGCTGTAATTTCTGGTTGGGACTCTCAATCTTCTCTGAGACACATTCATTGTCCTAGATGTGGGAAAATAATCACACATTCACCTTAACGCGTTCTTATAAGGCTTAATAGACATGAGCGTGGAGATGTCCCCCGCAAAATCCCCTCTTTTTTTAGAAAAGATGTGGACCTATGATACTTAATCTACCTCATATTCAGCGGACAAGCCCTCAAACATTCAAAGCACGAGTATATGCCATGATCAT
>CAYLSJ010000217.1:0-2001 GCA_964386655.1 uncultured Candidatus Bathyarchaeia archaeon
CGCTAACATGTATTAACCACCAATAAGGAAAACCATACTTGGTGTACACAGAGTCGGTCATACTTACATGTTCTACGTAGAGCAGACCAGCAACGGTCAAAATTGGACTAGATAGAATGGAAAGAACGAAAAGAAACAATACATGTTTTAAGAGCATATTCTTCCCATGATATTTTTTGAATGGCGTAATATATTTCTACACATTAGAACATCATGCACAATGCTGAAAAAGATGTCCGGGTAAGCCATTGAGGCTATGGTTCCTGTGTACGAACCATTAGAAGCCCTCAGAATATGTGAGAAATGTGGAATAGTCGCAACAGGATAGCCGCGTCTCCCGAACTCATTAATGCAGCCTCAAGATGAAATCTTAGGTTCTAGAAAGATGTTTCAGAAACTACTAATATAACTAATGCTTAGAGTGGTCTAATACTAAGGGATATTCCAACATTGCGCTGGTTTTTTTCCTTGAATCCTTTGACTGGAAGGAGGTGAGAAAAGTGAGAAAAGGAATTCCGATTTCGTTCATGACCCTGCTAGTGATGTTCACAATGACTCGAGTGATAGCGGCGCCGTCAACGAAAACTCCTTATACGGCAGAAATGAGTTTTGTCCCTACTTCTCCAGGCAAACAATGGATTACGGAGGATGGCATCTCACACATCAAGGGAGGAATATTTGAAGGAACTATCACTAGCATTTCAGGTCCCGACATCTCAGGTGCAATATGGATGCGTGTGGACGAAACCGTTGATCTAAACACGGGAATGGGCTCTTTGCATGGAAAATGGACGATCACTGCCGTGTCTGACAGCTACACCTTTGAGGGTTCTGCTGTTGGTTTTATAACACCAACTAGTCCTACTACGAGCCATCTTTCAGGCAAATTCGTTGGACACGGAATGGGTGACTTTGAGGGACAACAGATAAAGGGTTCATTCAGCGGCGAGGTTCCAGTGGAAGTATATCCAATAGAACTAGATATGGAGGGCATAATACTATCCCCCAAGGGCTAAACACAAAGATTTTCGAAAACTCGAGGCTGAGAGGAAGCCTTTTCTGCCTCGTTTTCTGTGAAATCTGCAACGTGAACCTTTGAAACGTCAAAATGCGAGAAGAGCGGTAAGATTATATCGAATACCTAGAGCGACTAGGCATCAACACCCACGTTCCGCAAAGCCAGATTCAACAAAGAAGTAGTAGCCATCGTACACGCGGCGCGGACTACTACTTCTAAACCTAAAGGCACCTCCGTGTTATTACTTGACCCAAGCGAGAGTTAATAACATCTGAAACACTCAGGCCCAGTTCCCAACATTCAGAGAAGTTGTTGCAGCAAAGCACTACACTAGTCAACAACAACTTCAAAACAGCCACACGCAAACGTGATGATGATGAAACTAAAGGCGCAAGACAACTTCATCACGCACACAAACAGTCTGCGTTCGCATGTTCAACCTGCAACTGTCCAAACCCTGCCCGCAACATTGGAAGAAGAAGGCGCTGAGCTACTGACCTCGTCTTCTTCTTCTGAAATTCTCTTCCCGCACAGCCAGCACTCAACATACCCAAATGCCCCACACACCAACATTCAAACTTCACGCAAGACAACATGAAACTTCACGCTAAACAACATAGAACACCACGCAAAAACAGCGAAAACAGACCCAGAAACACCAACCAGAAACAAAAACAGCGCCCAAAAAACAAACAGAAAAGCACCACCGCACCTCAAAAAAATTTTTCACGCACCCATACTAAGCCTAGTAAACCAAAACAAAACATAACTTATCCACACATCACTTTCAAATATTTACCCCGAATTCATAAACCACATATCAATCAACTCACGCTGTTCACATACGGGTGTAAATGATTGGCACAACAAGCACAGACAATGCAAGTTCCACCCATACCGGAACCAGTCCCAGAAAAGGTAGTAGACCGAAAAATCATAGTTTACAAAACACTCATCGACCCAACCGTAATCAAACTCGCCAC
>CAYLSJ010000218.1:0-1990 GCA_964386655.1 uncultured Candidatus Bathyarchaeia archaeon
GCAGCCTTAAGGTAGCTTCTTGCTGGAATAATCTTTCTGAACGATTTTCCGATGAACTCTTCCCGTTTGAACCCAGTTAGTTCCTCTGCCTTGGAGTTGACAGCCACGAAATTCCCGTGCGTGTCAAGGATGTAGATGGCGTCGCTTGCATTTTCAAATAAGCATTCAAAGGCATTTGCAAGAGGCATGTCTTTTGAAAAGGATTCAATTACCTCTCGATCATCATTTGGTCGCATTGAACCATCTCTTCCGCCATCTTTTTTGTTTCCTTCCCCGCCAGAAAACTCCGCCGTGCAGTAACTACATATTCAGTGAATGTGAAATCCCGCGATCTATGCTGTTTGGAATGCCTTCCCGTTTTCTCATGAATTCGTTTCATGATCAGGGCTTCGAGGAAGTTCGCTCCCAAGCCGAAAATCTTCTCGATTGATTGCTCGAAAGCCTTGATCTTGCATGGAATCTCTTGTCTCTTAATGTTGAAGCCTCTCTCCAGATGGAAGTAAATTGCTTGCTTTGAAGATTCTCCCATCGAAGATAATCCCTCATCAACCGCCTCCAGTAGAAGCTTGTCGAAATCCTCTCTTGACAACGTCGATTCCCAAGGGTGAACGGATATCCTTGGCTCAGAAATCTTTCACTGGACCCCTATAAGCAAATTATGAATTCTGAATTTAGCCGCCTTCAGTACGTGCCCCTTCTGAAGCTGGATTTCACGGTGAGTCTCAGCGCCGGCGCCACGGCACAGGTGTGTGTTTAAATCATTAATGGCGTCTTAGTGCAGGCTTTTCTTTGGAGCATTTGAAGATTACTGTTCCACCGCTAGTGTAGGGTTCTCCGGGATCAATACATTGCATGTAAGCGTTGTTACGGTCTTTGGACAACCCGAGTTGTTTGGGATCAACACCTGCATCCAGGGCAACTATGTAATGTAGCAAGGAGGAAAGAGCATGAACACAGACCGCATCGGTTTTTTCGAGGACTATTCTTGCGCCGTCGATAACTATTTTGTCTCCGACTTCATGCACTGGACATTTTCCCCTGATTTCGCAAACCACGATTTTCAGCATTCCCAGCCCTCAGCATGCTTCTTGTGTGTGTGCATTAATAGTTTAGCACGCCCGAAACTGATTTCTTTGTTGGTTGGATGGGAATTCCATGCACACATACGATGACGTTGAGACGTGAGAAATGGCTCGCTGTTGGAAGTCCTGAAGCAGGTCTGCTTCCGTTCGGAGCAGTAGGATTGATGAGATAGTTATTAAGTGGGCGTTGAAGGTAACGTTTATCGAGTAATCATTCGATAGTGTTCTGGAAAGGTGGTGAAAATGATTAGAAGAGAAGGTGAGGAAGAAGCCAGACAGAGATTCAGTGTGACAGAGTGGATTACGCTGATACTGTTGACTGTGGCATTTGCCTATTTGGTGTCTCCTTGGGACATACTTCCGTTCTCATTCTTTGATGACTTGGTTTTTGTAGTCGTTGCATTTGGCATATGGATTGTCGTGGCAAGGCAGACGCCGAAAAGGTTGAAAAGATCCTTAATGTCTATCGGCTGGATCATAGTGCTAGTTTTCTCAGCGATATTTGGAGCATCGTTAGCCTCTGCGAGTTGGAAGAGCGTTGAAGTCGGACATGCTCTCTTGATAGTTGACCTCAGGAATGGAAACATCTACACGATAATAGGACCATCTGCTGGGTTCTTGGTGGACGGAAGTATTGCAGTACTTGGGTTGATACGAACAGTGGACATATACTATGCAACAGATGTTTACGAGGACACAATTCCCTGTTTTAGCTCAGACCAGCTTGAGATGAACGTGACGATACAGATGAGGTGGCAACTCGACCCGAACCTGCTGATCGAATTGTACAGAAACTATCCGAAGCTTGACTATGAGGCTACAGCGATAGATTCGATTATGGAAGAGACGATACGATTTGTTACCAAGAATTATAGTGCGTTAGAGACGATAGCTAACAGACCTATCAT
>CAYLSJ010000219.1:0-1979 GCA_964386655.1 uncultured Candidatus Bathyarchaeia archaeon
TTTTGAGCAAGATCGGAGAGCACAAGCCCTACAATTGCTATCAATGTATCAAGTGTACAAGCGGCTGCCCATCGATGAAGATGCTTGAGTTGAAACCACATGAAATCGTAGCGTTGGCAAAAGCAGGCTTCATTGATGAGCTGGTTAACTCTGGCATCATCTGGACATGCGCCACATGCCTAAAATGCAAGGAACGCTGCCCACAAGCCGTAGCTCCAGTCGACCTAATATTGGCACTGAGAAACCTGGCGGTTGACAAAGAAACCAAAGTACCTGAGAGCTTCCTCCAATCATTAAGCATGATTCTTGAATGCGGACACATATCACGACCGCAGCCCACCATCACACGCAGACTCGAAAAGATTGACAGAGAAAAGCTGGGTTTGCCCAAGTTTCGAGAGTCCGACGAGAAATTCAAAGCAACGTTCATGAAAGCATTAGAGACAAAAACCGAGAGTGAAACCCAGCATTGAAAGTCGCCATTTACTGGGGCTGCGTCATCCCTACTATGCAGTACGCTTATGAGATGTCTGTGAGGGAGGTCATGCCTCATCTCGGCGTTGAACTAATAGACTTAGATAACGCCTCATGCTGTGGCACGCCTGTTCAAAGCGTCAATATGGTTGCCGCGGTTTATCTTGCAGCCCGCAACATATCCATCGCCGAGAGAATGGGCTTCACAGACCTTTTAGCCGTATGCAACGGTTGTCACTTGTCGCTGTTTGAAGCAGCCCATTTCTTGAGGCATAATGAAAAATTGCGAGAGCAAATCAACGCTTTGCTCAAAGAAGAGGATCTGAATTATTCTGGCAAGGTGAAAATCTGGCACACGATTGACTTTCTACACGATAAGGTAGGAGAAGATACAATAAGAAAAGCTGTAACACACCCGTTAAGTGGCTTGAAGCTTGCTGTTCACTATGGCTGCCACATACTTCGACCCAGCAGCATCGGCACCGTTGACGACCCCGAGAACCCTCAGAAACTCGACCGACTGATTGAGTGGTTAGGCGCGAAGAGCATTCCTTATCCAGAGAAACTGGATTGCTGTGGCGCAATGCTTATGCTGTCCCATCCAGACGCTGCTTTCACATTTACGGGATTGAAGCTTAAGGCTGTGCAGGAGTTGGGCGCCGACGCTTTAGTTGACTTGTGCCCTTCATGCCAGAACATGTTTGATGTTAGGCAGAAAAGTGCAGCTGCCACAACAGGTGCGAAGCTCAACATGCCAGTTATATACTACACGCAATTGCTTGGTTTAGCTATGGGCATTTCACAAGAGAAGCTTGGGTTGAACCTGAACCGCAGTTCGGTAGACGAATTTCTGCAAAAAACCGTTGTTCACTAAGCCGTTTTTGGCTAGGAAAGCGCACAAAAACTCCTTATTAACCTCGATTATGCCTTTATACGCTATCTGAAAAGGTCTGCGCCAATGCTGCTTCAAGAGGTCATCCTCGAGAACTTCATGTCGTATGAATACGCCCGCATCCCGTTTCACTCAGGCGTAAATCTAGTGTGCGGACCAAACGGCGCAGGAAAATCATCCATTCTGCTTGGTATATCTGTGGCGCTGGGTCAATCTTACACTGAACGCTCTCGCAAGCTCAGCGATCTCATACGCTGGGGCAAGGACCAAGGCCGCGTCACACTCATTCTTGACAATACATCCAAAGGTAATCGTCGTCCCGTGCCGAGAATCGAGAAGGATCAGATCTTTCTCACACGAGTCATGCGTAAGGATGGAAAATACTGGTTCGAACTGGACAATAAGGCGGCAACCAAGCAAGATGTTGAAAGGTTGCTGTCAAAGTTAGGCGTTGACCCGGACAACATGCTTATCCTGATGCATCAAGCCATGACTGAGCAGTTCATTGCCTTGCAGCCACAAGAGAAGCTGCGTATGGTTGAAGCTGCTGTAGGCTTCGAGTCTTATCGCCGCAATGTGCTTGAAGCCCAGCGCAAACTGAGCCGAGTGTTGA
>CAYLSJ010000220.1:0-1962 GCA_964386655.1 uncultured Candidatus Bathyarchaeia archaeon
AGCTGAAACCCAGAGACCACATCATATTCGTTTATCAATCTCAAGAAGCCAAACATAACGTTCTCTTCCACTATCTTAAAGCTGGCTTGGAAAATGACGAAGCCGCCGCATATGTCGCCTCAGAGGAAACGCCAAGCCAGATTAGAGAGGCGATGAAACGATTCGGCATCAACGTGGAAAGATATGAGAAAACAAAAGCTCTTAGAATTCTTGGATGCGCGGACATCTACTTAGTTAACGGAAGATTCGATATAAAAACCACTGTGGGCAAATGGAACAAGCTTCACGCTGAAGCTTTGGCACGCGGGTTCAAAGGATTACGAGTCACTGGCGAAATGAGCTGTTTCTTCCAACATAACCTGATCACTGAGCTGGTTGAATACGAAAGGTCTTTGCACAGAGTCCTTGAGCTTCCAATGACAGCTATCTGCGCCTACAATGCCCAAATGCTAGCGAGGGCAAAAAACCCGATAGACCTATACACCGAACTAGTCAGAGCACACGGGGCTGTCTTGTTCGCTGGAGTTGACGACCAGCTGGGAAAAATAGAGATCAGAAAAGCCTGATTTCCTAGGCAGCACCTCACGCCTGTTTCTGGAGAACTTCAATAACACTTGGAAAGTCAATACCGAGAGACTTCGCCTTTGCCATCGTTGGCACTCCATTAGAGCTCCAGCCACGCCTCTTGTACACAGCGTCCTTCAGCTTCTCGTATTCTGCTTCACGATACTTCCTCAAAATCATCATTTTCTCCTCAGTTGACTTGCCCATGGGGTCAACGCCCACTTTCTCCATCAACTGCTTGTCGTAGCGTTCTGCACGACTTTCATATTCCTCTTTAGTGACTGGTCCAACCGCTCGGTAAGGTATGGCGTCGTATTCACGGGTGCCAAAGCCCATTCTAAGATTAAAGATGCGCTGGAAATTGTATACTCGCTCACTCATGAATATGATATCATCAACGGTAACCTTTCTGCCAGTGACTGCTGAAAAGAACTTCATATAGTTTTCAACATGCCCCATAATCTTTGCCGGCTCCTTCGTCTGCTTATTATCCAAAGGAATCACATCATTCCACGGAAGCTTGCACAAACCGTTCAATCCAAACCAAGTGCGGAACATAGGAAACCAATGCAAGTTTTCAGCTTTCTGTTCAAACGTGGGCATTTCACTGCGCACCATATCTGAGAAAATCAGCCACGCCTCGTCATGTTGAGGTCCTTTCAAAGCCAAGCCATAGCCGCCTTGCTGAGCCAAAGACTCCTTAGTCACATACTCTGAAAACTCCAAGCCTTTCGCTTCCATGCCAATGTCCTGCATAACCTTAGGATCAGCCCGGTATTTTTCAGCGAACAGTTTCTTCATCCTTCGTATGCCCTGCCCCACTACAGCACCAAAGCCCTCGCCCTTTGCCATCTGGTGAACCAATTGAAGAGCAACCGCTGCATTGCCAAAACGAAAGTCCATTCCACCAGTCGCTTTTTTGTCAATCAAACCCATCTCGTAACATTCCATGGCGAAAGCCATCGCCGTGCCCACAGAAATCGTGTCCAGCCCATAGATGTCGCAGTAGAAGTTGATCTCAATCACATAGTCTGGATCAAAGATACTACAGTTGCTGCCAACTCCAGCTATGGTTTCGTATTCTGGACCATTGACGAAAACCCTCTGCCCCTTGTATGGACCAGTTTTCAGCTCGAAGTCTTTAACGCCATGAGCACATGCCAGGGCACAGCCCATCCAGCAACCATCAAAACCCTTGTGAAACTTCTTTCTATAAACTTCCCTGCCTAAATTCTCAGCTTCTGGATGGTTGCCAAACTTGAAATTGTTTATTGGCAGAAGGTCAAACTCGTTCATTATCAAGACAAGATGTGTCGTGCCAATCGTCGCCATCTCATTCTGCGTCGGGTCAAGAGCCCTAATCTCCTGACTATGCGCCTGACCAGTCTGCTTGAGCAA
>CAYLSJ010000221.1:0-1929 GCA_964386655.1 uncultured Candidatus Bathyarchaeia archaeon
AGCGAAGGATTGAAAACCTTAGCAAGGCTCAATGAAGACGTGAGTGAGGACAAAGTTAAGCTTGGAATGAAGCTTAAGCTTGTTCCGGTTAAGCTGCCGCATGACAGAACCGTTTACGAATTCAAGCTTCTAACCGAATAACAGAGGCGAGGAACAGTATGGGTTCAAGACAGAAAGTAACGTTCGGCATTGAGGGTCCAAACTATCCTTGGAACACTATACTTGATGTGGCGGTTACGGCTGAGAAGATAGGTTTTGACTCGTATTGGACACCTGACCACTTAGTTGCTACTGGCGTGAGAAGGTGGGATGCGCTTGAAGCATGGTCTACGTTAACAGCCCTAGCCACACAAACCAAGAAGATTAAGCTGGCAACAGGCGTCAGCGACACCTATCGTTATCACCCTGCCGCACTGGCGCAGAAAGTGACAACGCTAGACGTTATCTCAGGAGGCAGGGCAATCTTGGGCATAGGCATAGGTGAAGCCATGAATCTTGTCCCGTATTGCATACCCTATGATAAACCTGTGGCAAGAACAGAAGAGGCGCTTGAAATCATTCGAAGGCTTTGGAGTGAAGACTTCTTTGACTACGATGGTGATTACTACAAGCTGCGGAAAGCCTTCATTCAGCCCAAGCCTTCAGTTCCTATATCTGAAACCAAGTTCAGACCGACGGTTCCAATCTTTGTTGCTGCCAGTTCGCCTAGAACAATGGAGATGGTGGCGAAATATGGCGACGGCTGGCTTCCAGCCAACCTGCCAGCCAACGAATACGCTGAAGACTTGGCGAAGATTAGACAAATGGCTAAACAACACGGACGTGACCCAGAAGGGATAGAGCCGGCTCATTTCACATACGTTGCCGTCGGGAAAGACAGAGACTCCACTAGAAAGGCAGTGCTTCCACAAGCGAAGATGCTCCTGCTTTCACGACCTAAAATCATCGAGAAGCTGGGCTTCAAGCCGCCAACAGACGATTATGAGATGACCTTCAAACTTGTATTCCCAGAACACGCTAAAGCTTGGATGGAAACCGCTCAGAAATTGCCAGACGAAGTAGTGGACAAGTCGCCTTACATCATTGGCACTCCCGAAGACGCCATCGAGAAAATCGATGAATATGTTAAAGCTGGATGCCGCTACTTTGTCATCAACTTTCAAGTTGCTGCAAGCGAATTGAGAGAAACCTCGAAGCTCTTCGCTGAGAAAGTCATTCCATATTTCAAACGCTAAGAGCACTATATAGCGACCTGTAGAACTATGAATAATCTGAAGAGTCACGTGAAAACATGCATAAGCTGCAGCTGTGAAACGGGATACACGCATTTAAATCTCTGCCACGCATGTCATAACAGAGACCTATGCTTGGGAGAGAGACGCCGAGGATAGTCATCAACTATCTAGGGTTGATAAGGGAACAGCAGCATCCCTATTATTTGATTGCCAAACGGCTTGCTGACGACATGGAAGCCTATTACAAACCGAGGTCTCCTGCAGAGGTTATCTACACGCTTAATCCAAAGTGGATTTACCACAAATTGGACCCTGAGATAAAACATGAGAAACTCACAATAAAGAACGTAAGCCGCATAATCCGAGCCTACCTAACCGAGAAGAAAATGGAATACTACACCACGACGACTTCGGGCGGGCGCAGAAGCTATCACGTCGCGCTAAATCCCCAGATTGTCCAAAGACTGAGGAAAAACGAACGATTCGCTGAAGTGTAGGTTGCTCAGCGAGTTCTCTATTGTGCTACTGACCTAACAGTCTTGGCGATGTATTCTATGTCTTTGGTGGTGACTGCTGGGTGAACTGGAAGCGAGAAAACCTGCTGAGCTGCTTTCTCGCTGTGGGGCAAACGGTAGATTCGGAATCGCTGATAATAGGGCATTAAATGAATTGGCATGTGATAATACACTGTTGC
>CAYLSJ010000222.1:0-1918 GCA_964386655.1 uncultured Candidatus Bathyarchaeia archaeon
TGGCTATTCGCATGATTGAACAGGAAGCCCACACCACTGGGCTGACTGACAGAGTTACTGAAATGTTGAGAAAAATGAAAGGTGAAAAAACCACGAAGGAGGTTGTTGAAAATGTCCCAAAAGAAACCTGAAAAACTAATCGATGAAAAGGGCATACGATACGACGGCAGAAAACTAGACGAAATGCGACCAGTCAAGATTGAAGTTGGCATCCTAAGCAACGCCGACGGCTCAGCCTACATAGAGCAAGGGAAAAACAGGATTCTTGCAGCTGTCTATGGACCCAGAGAGATACATCCCAAGCACCAAGCGTTGCCAGATCGTGCAGCCTTAAGATGTCGATATCATATGGCACCATTCTCAGTGCAAGAGAGAAAGTCGCCCGCACCCTCAAGAAGAGAACTTGAAATCTCCAAAGTCATGCGCGAAGCATTGGAGCCATCAGTCTTCACGGAATACTATCCAAGAACAGCCATCGACTTGTTCGTAGAGGTCTTGCAAGCAGATGGTGGCACCCGATGCGCAGGCATCACAGTGGCATCTCTAGCTCTAGCTGACGCTGGAATACCAATGCGCGACTTGGTAGCCGCATGCGCTGCAGGCAAGGTTGAAGATCATCTTGTGCTAGATTTGAATGACGTAGAAGACAAGAGCAGTGATGGCGCTGACATGCCCATTGCCTACATGCCCAGCTTGAACGCTGTGACTCTACTACAAATGGACGGCATGCTCACACCGGAAGAATTCGAGCAGGTGCTGACCATGGGCATAGAGGGATGCAAGCAAATAGGTCAACTTCAGAAGGAAGCATTGAAAGCCAAGTATACTGTTGTCAAAGAGGGTGAAGCTGAAAAGGGAGAAGAAGCCGAAGAGGAGGCGAAAGAGTAATGTCTTCAATAATGGCTGCAAAAGTGAGAGCGAAAAGAGTTGCACAATTAATCGCACGTGGCAAACGCCTAGACGGTCGTGAAGTCGACAGCTACAGAGAAATCCAAATCGAATCAGGGCTCATCGAACGAGCCGAAGGCTCAGCGCGAGTTCGTATGGGAAAAACTGAGGTCTTAGTCGGAGTTAAAATCGAAATGGGTGAGCCCTTCCCAGACACGCCGAATGAAGGCGTTTTAACAGTTAACGCTGAGCTTGTGCCATTGGCTTCACCGACTTTTGAGGCTGGACCCCCAGATGAGAATTCCATTGAACTAGCACGCGTTGTTGATCGTGGCATACGAGAATCCAAAACAATAGCAACAGAGAACTTGGTCATTGAGCCCGGCAAGAACGTGTTCGTCGTGTTCGTTGACGTTTACGTTCTTAACCATGACGGCAACCTGATTGATGCTTCAGCATTGGCGGCGTTGGCTGCGCTTTTGAACACAAAGATGTTCAACTATGAGGTTAAGGAAGGTGAGGTCAAGATTAAGCCTGGCTACAAGCCTTTGCCGCTTAATAATTATCCTATTGCTGTCACGTTTGCAAAGATCAATGACAAGCTGATCGTTGACCCATGGCTGGAAGAGGAGCAGGTGATGGATGCTAGACTGACAATGGCGGTGGAGAAAGACGGCAAAGTCTGTGCTATGCAGAAGGGCGGCTACGGTACGTTCACAGCGCAGCAGATTCTGGAAGCAGGCAAGATAGCTCAGCAGAAGGCAACGGAGCTTCGAGCACTGGTCGTGAAGGAGTAAGTGATGGGCAAGAAACGAATGAAGAAGATTGGTTCAACACGCGGCTTTGAATCCCGTTACGGCGCCACCGTGCGAAAACGCTACATCGCCGCGATTTCAGGTCTCAAGAAAGCACATGAATGCCCACAATGCGGCTCAACCTCGGTTAGACGTCAAAGCGTAGGCGTTTGGAAATGCAGAAAATGCGGCGTAGTGTTTTCAGGAGGAGCCTACACTCCTGCAACTAAGCTTGG
>CAYLSJ010000223.1:0-1901 GCA_964386655.1 uncultured Candidatus Bathyarchaeia archaeon
GTTGACCAACACTTAGGCGCTGCGGTTGTAGGCTTAGGCTCAGACGCACGCATCCTAATAGACCAAGCCAGAGTGTACGCTCAAAGCAACAAACTCATGTACGACGAAGCCATAGACGTTGAAGTTGTTGCCAAACGCGTCGGAGACATAAAGCAATTATACACTCAACACGCAGGCGTCAGACCATTCGGTGTGTCCATCATATTCGGTGGAATAGATAAAACAGGCAACAGACTGTTCGTGACTGACCCCAGCGGCTCCATAAGAGGCTGGAAAGCAGTAGCCTTCGGCGTTGGAAAAGAAACCGTGGAAGGCATCCTCAAAACAGACTACAACGAAACCATGGACCTCAAAGGAGCCACTCAACTAGCCATCAAATCCCTAGTGAAAGCGCAAGAAGCCAGAGGCGAGAAACCTGGAGTCAAAATCGCAGTGATTCCAATAGCCACCAGAAAGATGGAAACCTTATCCGACGAGGAAATTGACAAGTACCTTAAGAGCAGCTGAGAAAGCCGATGAGTCAGCAGCGCTACACGATTGCACGCCTAACCCATGAAGGCGAACACTTCGAAATCCTGGTCAAACCTGAACCAGCGTTAGATTACCGGCTCGGCAAGATCAAGACTTTGTCTGAAGCCTTAGTAGGCGACAGCATATACACTGATGCCAGCAAAGGCACAAAACCATCAGAAGACAAACTTCGAAAAGCATTCGGCACAACAGACACACTCAAAATAGCTGAACAAATCCTACGACATGGAATGCTCCAGCTAACCACAGACCAACGACGGCACATGATTGAAGAAAAACGAAGACAAATAGTAGCCTTCATATCACGTTACAGCGTAGACCCACGCACAAATCTACCACATCCGCCCATGCGTATTGAGCAAGCGATGCAACAGATCCACTATTCCATTGATCCCTTCAGAGAAACTGAGGAACAAGCAAAAGAAATCATCAAGCTTCTCAGACCAATTCTGCCATTGAAAACCGAGCAAGTGGCGGTTAACGTGCGCATACCTGCAACCTATGCCAGCAAGGCTTACGGTGCAGTCAAAGGCTTCGGAACAATAAAGCGTGAAGAATGGCGTGCCGACGGCTCATGGTTCGCAATTGTGGAAATGCCTGCAGGCTTATATGGGCCTTTTCTCGAAAAGCTAGGCGAATTAACTAAAGGCGCCGCAGAGGCAAAAATCGGATAAAAAACACACAAAACTGCAAACATTAAAGGAGGCGAAAAAAGTGCCAGTTTTCTATGAAAACAGACAGCTTGTTACACCAGGCGACTTGCTGGCTGAAAACGACTACATAAACGGAGAAAACACATACAGAGAGGACGGAAAAATCTACGCTACAAGAGTCGGACTCTTCAACCACGAGGACAAACGCGTCTATGTTGTGGCGTTGAAGTCGTTCTATATTCCAATGGTCGGCGACACAATCATAGGCAGAGTGCTCGAAGTAACGTTGGGCGGATGGATTGTCAACATAAGAGCGCCATATGTAGCCATGCTACGCGCTTCAGATGCGCTTGAACGACCTGTCAGACCCCAGAAGGATGACTTGCCCTCACTTTTCGACGTAGGCGACATGATGATAGCCAAAATCGTAGCATACGACCGAACACGTGACCCGTTGCTAACGGTCCTTGAACGAGGGCTTGGGAAAGTCACAAGAGGTCAGATACTCGAAATCACGCCCACAAAGATTCCGCGAGTCATCGGAAAGAAAGGTTCAATGATAACCATGATCAAGAATGAAACAGGCTGCCAGATAATGATTGGACAGAATGGAAGGATAGTGATCATCGGCAAGACGCCTGAAGATGAGCATTCAGCAATAATGGCTATTCGCATGATTGAACAGGAAGCCCACACCACTGGGCTGACTGACAGAGT
>CAYLSJ010000224.1:0-1896 GCA_964386655.1 uncultured Candidatus Bathyarchaeia archaeon
AAGCTTCCTAAGCATCTGAAGGGAACGGAACTCTTAGACATCTATGGACGAATGTGCGGCATGACCAAGGAAGAACGGAAGAAGCAGATACCTGAACTCCTCGACGTGGTTGGCTTGAGAGAACGAGAAAACGATCTCGTCGGCAAGTACAGTAAGGGTATGCAACAACGCTTAGGCATGGCGCAGGCGCTGTTGAACGAGCCCGAATTAGTTATTCTGGATGAGCCGAGCATCGGTTTAGACCCTGTTGGAATGGTTGAGGTCCGTGAAACGATGAAAGGAATCTCGAGGGAAGGCGTCACAGTCTTTCTCTCATCGCATCTTCTACACGAAGTTCAACAGGTTTGTACTCACGTCACGATACTTAACAAAGGAGTTGCGCTGGCTTCGGGCACGCTCAAGGAGATATCCGCAAAAATCAGCGGACCTATTACCCTAGAGGCTGAAGTTGAGAAGATTTCAGAAGCCGTTGTTAAGAAAGTGAAAGAACTGCCTTTTGTGACAGAGGCTTCTGCAGATGGAAAGAAGCTCTTTGTCGAGTTGGACACCCGCGACGATGTCAGATCCGAAGTCTCTCAGGCCATTACAGCTGGAGGAGGAATCGTCGTATCGATGAACTTGAAAGGCGAAAGCCTCGAAGACGTGTTCATGGGTCTTCTCGCCAAACGCAAGGAAGGAAGGTCATGAAAATGAGCGCAAGCCACACAAGTTGGACCACAAAGTTTCTTGCAGTGGTCAGGTATGAGATACTCTGGAACATCAGAAAGAAAAAGTTCCTCGGGATGTTCGTTGTCGCGTTTGCTTTCGCCACGCTATCGTTGGCTGGAAGTTATATAGCAAGCGCCATCACTGGTCAGCCAGTCCAACAGAACCCGGATTTTGTGATCAGCTCTAACGTCGGCTTGGGCGGGTTTGTATTCTTCCTATTCGCGATGGTGACTGTAATGAACACTATTTCAGCAGAGTTTGAGAGCGGAACGATTGTTCCTTTGCTTGCCAAACCGGTGTCAAGAACCACTGTGTTTTTTGGCAAGCTGTTTGCATCTTTCCTAACTCTTTTGGCAACATACTTTTTTCTGTTGATTTACATGGCTATAGGTGGCTTTGTTGCATACGGTCCTCAAAATAACCTACATCTAGTTCCGCTCTCTCTTCTCGGAGCCGTCTTCAGCACTTTAATATGGATATCGATTGTCCTCTTATTGGGCGCACTCTCCAAAAGCTCCTTGATGGCTGCTTTAGGAGCTTTGGGCATCTGGCTGGGAACAACTATAATTGGTTCAATACTTGGGGCACTTCTGGGTCTAGGATGGTTCCTCACTTACATTCCTGGCCCTGGCACCTCCGGATATGTGGGTGAACCTCCTCCTCTGGGCATGGGCACTGCAGTTTCTACAGGCACAGACAGCATTGGTCCCAACCTCATAAATTACATTTTGCATCCTTCATGGGAGGTTACCTATTACAAGCTGAACCTTGGAGGAATGACTCCTGGGCAGGTTCTGTGGGAAAGGCTTTACTCGGAGCCTTTTTCCGCTCTAATTCTGAAGTCTGTTGCAGTCGCAATAACTTACTTCATTGTCTTTGTTGGAATTTCATGGTTCGTTTTCAGGCGTGCTCAAATAACTGAATGAAGCTAAGATGATGCCCAACAGCGTGGGATGGGGTTCGAGAGGCTCACTTCAATTTTAAAGCTAGACTAGCTGTCCTTTTGCCAAGATCCATGCAGGATCTGAGGTCAGCTTGTCTCGGAACGCCTACAGCTGCCGCTCCATAGTGTTTCTCTTTGGCTCGTCCTTGAACAATCATTCCGTGAATGAGCATTGCTTGCAAAATAGACAGCAGAGTCGTTTCTGCTCCTGATGCTGTTCCACCGGAGCTGGTGAAGGCAGCGCC
>CAYLSJ010000225.1:0-1895 GCA_964386655.1 uncultured Candidatus Bathyarchaeia archaeon
GTTTCTTGACAAGCCAGAAGACACCGTCGTCTACGAATAGAACTTGAGGTAAAACATCCATTGCGATCATGGCTGTAGCCACGCGAAAGCCTTCAGCTGTCTTGCTGCCTTGACGAGGCGAGCCTTTAAAAACTAGAAGGATTTTTCTCACCAACGCTGATCCACCCATCCCTTTCAACCGAGAGAAACGATTCGATCATGTTGCTCCATCAGCTCCGCTAACTTGCCCAAGCTGCTTTCAATCACACCCTCTATGAAATCTTTCTTCACATCTATTCCTCTGAGCCTAGCGCTTTCTCGGCAAGCATGAACGTGAACTCCTCTCCTGATTAATTCAGCGATTGCGTTAGCCGTTGTTGTCTTGTTAGGCAAGATTTGTTTAGCTACGAGATTGTATGTCGCGTCTGCGTCGCAGAAAACAGTGACTTCATGATTCATTTCAACTGCGGCTTTTGACAATTCGTACAGAGTGTCTGTGTTCTGAGACTGAGCAGATGAAGAGAACAAGATTATGAGGAGTTTCGCCATCGCTTGCCCTCTATTGAATGGTGAAAGAGCGCTTGTTCTTATATTTAACCGCATATTTATCATGGTTGAGGCGACTGTCTCATGGTTTTGAAAGGCATGCATTTGCTTCTGACATATCAGTGTACACAGGAATGCGACCATTGTTTTGTGTGGAGCAGCCCTAACTACTTGGAAACTATGACTTTCAAACAGGTCAATGATCTGCTTGGTGAAGCAAAGAAGCTGGAAAGCGTTGAATGGATCTGGTTTGAAGGCGGCGAGCCCTTCCTATATTATCCCGTTATGATCAAGGGTATCAGAGAAGCTAAGGCGCTAGGCTTCAAAGTTGGAGTATTGTCAAATGCCTACTGGGCTACAAGCCTTGAAGACGCCTTAGAATGGCTTAGGCCGTTTGCAGAACTAGGCATCGCCAGTTTGGGACTAAGCAGCGACTATTATCATGGAGAAGATTCCATGGCTGACAGAGTCAGATATGGTGTTCAAGCGGCTAGCCAGCTGAGCATTCCTGTTGGGATAATGGCTACTGCTCAAATGCCTCAGAAACTCGTAGGATTGCCGGGCAGTGCTAGCACCCTTATGTATAGAGGAAGAGCGGCAAAGAAACTGTTGGAGAAAGCTCCCAGAAAACCTTGGACTGAGCTGACAAAATGTCCATATGAGCACCTTGATACTCCGGAGAGAGTGCACATTGACCCTTTAGGATATATTCATGTGTGCCAAGGACTCTGTATAGGGAATGCGTGGCAACAGCCGTTTTCTGAAATCATTCAGTCATATGACGTAAATCTGCATCCAATTATGAAGCCGCTTTTCGAAGGAGGTCCGGTGGCGTTAGTTAACAAGTTTAACATATCACACGACGAAAATTATGCAGATGCCTGTCATCTTTGTTATGAAGCTCGATTGAAGCTTAGAGCAAAGTTTCCAGAGGTGTTGGCTCCAGGTCAGATGTATGGAGAAAGGTTAGAACAATAGCTGACTGCTCGTTTCGGGTGTTCATGGAAAAATAGTAGGGGATAAGGTGGGTTATTTTGGTCGTTTTTTAAGGAGTGTTTCCCATTTGTCGGCGTGTTCTTCTTCTGCAGTCAAGATTTTTTCCAGCATGAGGCGCGTTGTTGTGTCGCCTATTTGCTTGGCGATTTCGATTTGTCCTTTGTAGAGTCGTATGGCTTCGTATTCAGTTTGCAGGTCGTCTTTAACCATTTTTTCAAGTGTGCCGCCAACCTTGATGGGATTGGGTTTGGTTGTTGGCACTCCGCCAAGGTAGTTGATTCTGTCGGAGAATTCTTCCAGATGCTGCATTTCTTCTAAAGCTGTTTTCTCGAACATTTCTGAGATTGCTGGGCTGTTCATGCCTTCAGCCATTA
>CAYLSJ010000226.1:0-1873 GCA_964386655.1 uncultured Candidatus Bathyarchaeia archaeon
ATGGGAAACTTATCTTAGAGACTAGGCATAAGCTTGACGAGGTTACGAAGCTTATTGAGGAACTGTTGGAGACGACTGTTGAGATTTTGAACGATCCTGAAATGATGAAGAGAATCCGTCAAGGGCGAGAAGACATTAAGGCTGGAAGGGTCAAGGAGCTACACAGCCACACCGGTCTAGCGGTTTAAGATTGTATTGTCTGGAGTATTTCTTGTGACTTCGCTAGTGTTCATGAGGTTGTTTGGGCTATAGCCTTGGCTACTTGTTTTACTAGTCCGCTTTTTGGGCGTTCCAGATTTCTATGCCTATGATTTTGCCTTTTTCATCGAGTTCCAGGTGCACGTCGGGGTCTGCTTCGATGACTTCGTGGCTGGGTCCTTCTTTGAAGAGCATGTAGAATATGTCGGTGGACTTGTCGTACCATGCTTTTACTTTGTCTTTTTCTATGCTCCTCGCCCTGTTTTGGTTTTTAGAGTCTGTCAAGTTTAGCGGTGTAGTAGAGTGTTATAACCTTAACTAAATCGTCTTCTTTTCTGTATGCCAGTATGACTGATTTTTCGTTTACTTTCTTTATGGCTATTGTGACATGGTGTTCAGTATCGTCATATAGTTCGTCTGGGGTCTTCAGTGTTCGGCGTATGTGTTACATTTTTGTGTTTCTCGATAGCGCTTTCTCTAGAGCATGATGGCTCCGCTGGTGTCTTGTTTCTGCGGGGGGCTGATGTTTGCTTGTAATGTGCGATATGTTTTTATGGTTGCGTTGACTCATGTAATATATTGTGTATTAAGATATTAGATACAGATTCGGAGTGCACATCGGGATGGCTGGCGCAGCATACGATCATTTAATGGCCGTTGTCGTCCTAGGCGCCATCTTCATGGCTGCTGTAGTCGTTGTGCCGAGCTTAACGTATGTGAATCTGCTTTACATGGAGCAGCAGCAGTTGCAGAACGTGGCAGTTTCAGTCTTGAAGACTGTGCTCTTTGATGAGGGCTATCCTGCGAATTGGGGTTCAATGCACGGCGTGTCACAGTTCAACGAGGATGATGTGGAACGGTTTGGTTTAGCAGCTTTGAGTGATCCATCGTTTTACGTTCTGGATTCAGACAAGGTTCAGCGTTTAGCGAATAACCCAACGGGCAACCTGTCCTATGAGAAGGCTAGGGCTTCGCTCGGCTTGTCAGGCTACGGTTTCAGCCTAGTGATAAGACCTTTGTTCAATGTGGAGCGAGCTGTGAGCATTGGGCGTCCTGACGATCGGACGGCTACGATTAGTTTCTGGGTGAATGTGTCTCGTTATGATGGGCGTCCTGTGCCCAACGCCATCGTATACGCGACTATAATCTACGCGGTGGATACGCCTGCTACGAGTTTTGCTCAGGCCAAGGCTACCACTGATTCTTTGGGCATGTGCACGGGCAGCAAGGTTGTGAGCGTGGGCAGCGGCAAGATTACCGATGTCATTGTGATCTTTCGTGTGACTGTGGCTGATTTGGCTACTCTAGTCGTCTGCGCTGAGGATACACGGCATCCTAACAACATTGCCAAGATTAACGTGGTTGGCGATAACATTGTCCTCACGAACCCTGATGTTATGGTTGGTCCTCATGCAGCGCGGTGGGTTCTCAACATCTTGATGTTCAATTTTGAGACTGCTGTGAACCTTTTGAACGGTAGCAGGAGCAATGAGTACAAGTTGACTTATGGTAAAGGCTTCGGCGTGTGGGATCGGCAGTTTAACGGTTTAAGCATGAGCGAGCCTGGCATCTTGATCTTTACGTTTGACGCTGTGGATCAGGGCAGAACTGTTTTGCTGCTTGTGGGTCCGCATGCCTTGTGGAATCAGAACGGGATCATAGCGTTTAACTCAGG
>CAYLSJ010000227.1:0-1863 GCA_964386655.1 uncultured Candidatus Bathyarchaeia archaeon
CCTTTCTTACCAATTGCCAGCCCGCGTTGGTGAGTTCAAGTTCGCGGACAGTTTTATCAGCAACTTCCAAGAGTTTACGTCCTTTCAAAATCGCAACAGCATCATGCAAATCCTTGCTCAGTTCTTGAACAGCTACCGTGCCTTTGCTGCCTAGACTGGACAGAAGCTTTTCGTCAGCTCCAAGGGGAATCGTCTTCTTCTCTGCCTTCAAAACATCTTTCGCTTCAAGAGACGCCCATCCTTTGCGGTGCAGCCACCCCAAGGCTATCGGCACAAACTTTCGGTTCATTTGTGCTTTCTCTAATAGTGCATCGAGCGGCATCCTTCCACCTTGTTGAACCAATGCATTTATGATGCGGCGCTCGGGCAGTCCCTGTTGTGCATGCTGTTTTCCTTCCTCGTTCAATTCGGCGACTTTCTGCTTTTGTTCTCTCATTGTGACCAGTTTCCTTTCGCCGAGGGTCAGTGCTGCCCGCATGACTGCTGCGTGGGCTAAGCCGCTGGTTTTCGTTAGCTGGTCGATGTATGCTCTTCCGTTCAGTTCTTGCAACGCAAGCAACGTCTTTTGCTCGTTCTCTCTTAATTCAACCATTGATAGTTTCGCTCCATAATCCGAATTCATTTATAGTGGGTGGTGGATTGAGATAATGCAGTATAGTGATGCAGCTACATCGTATAGAAGTTTCTACAGCCTTATGATGCCCTAAGCTAACTGACGGGGGATTCCGAATGCCTACGCAGGAAATTGGCAGGGCATCACTATCACAGCCACATTCGATATCCACAAGCTTATTTATGCTTATCTGTCCTGCAATAGCTATTCAGCATTCAGGATTTCTCGGGCTTTGTCCATATATCGCCGCCTTTTGCGCTGATGCTCCTTCACGAAGCCCACTACGAGCTTCATGAGACGTTGTTTATCTTCACCGCATAGAATCTTGCCACATTTGCATTCTTGATTGTAAAGCCTAGCTATGTCTTCGTCTCGTTCAAAGAAGTGGAACAGGTACAGGTCGTAAATCGGGCAGACATCTGGATTAGCGCCTAGGCGACGCTGCTCCTCAGCGGTAGAGCGACCTCCTGTGAAAGACATTGAAATCTTCTTCGATATGACTTCTGGGCTCTCTTCCAACGTGAAGTATGTCATGGCGCTACGCTTGCTCATTTTAGGCGAGCCGTCTAAAGCCTTAATCAACTTGTGATAGGTTGAAGCTGGCGGAATATAGTGGTATCTGCGACGGAACTTGAAGGCCAAGTCTCTAGTCAAGCGCAGATGTGGATCTTGATCAATGCCCACGGGCACAACAGTGGGCTTCGGCCCCCCGAAATCCTTCAACTGTGGCAGCAGAATGTCGCCTGCTTGGATGAGCGCAGAGAGATACAGACCCATGTGTCGTTCGCCATAGATTGCCTTCATGGTGGCTAGTGTGACAGCTCTTCCGAATGTAATGGCTAGGTCTTTTACGCGTTGCTCTTTGGACTGTTGGTAAATGTACCCTTTTCGCGGGTCGAACCCAAGCGCGAGGAGGTCAGCTACATTGCCGAGGGCGTATTTTTGACTGCGTTCAAAGGGTATGCGGTTATCTTCGTAAGCTTCCACATCGGCTATGCAATAGAAAGCCTTGGCGCCATGCTGCTGAAAATAAATTACCTCTCGGGCTGTCTGAAGGGTGCCCAAGTGAAACTCGCCGTTTGGTTTGATGCCGCTCATAACAGCAAACTCCTGACAGCTCTTCATGCAGTCTAGTATGAGTTCGAAGTCTCTATGTCCAAAAATCACGCCTCTGCGCATTGCAGTGCTTGTATCAGGCATCTGGCTCAGCAAAGGCTTAAGCGGTTTGATGCCAAATTCTTGGTATAGTC
>CAYLSJ010000228.1:0-1835 GCA_964386655.1 uncultured Candidatus Bathyarchaeia archaeon
GTATGCCCCGTAGCTTACGAGCGCTTTCATGGCTCTCGCGGCGTCTTCAGGCGAGGAGTAAGACGGAATTCCCAGCTTGTCGAACCTGAAACGAGTGTACAACGCCATTTCCGTCTCGCCAATATCGCACATGACAATGGGTTTGCTGTATTTGCCCGCCGTTTTCGCGACTCTGTCTATGTACTCTTCCTTCAAGCTGGGCGCGTGATGCAAGCCAAGCAGGATTATGCCATAGACTTGTGGGTCTTGAAACATTATGTCTGCCGCAACCTCGAACATGTCATCTGTCACCGAGCCCGTAAGATCTACCGGGTTGGAGGTTGCTGCAAACTTGGGAAGGACGCCTTGATCCTTGAGTTTCTGGAATTTCTGCAGAGTCTCTTCTGAAAAGTGTTCAACGGCTAAACCTTTGCTTTCGCACTCGTCCACTGCCATTATGCCTGGCCCACCAGCATCTGTGAGTATTCCTATGTTCCTGCCTAAAGCCGGGAGTTGCATGGCTAACGCTTTTCCTGTGTCAAAGAATTCTTCCATGTCCTTTGCTCTAGTTACTCCCGTTTGCTCGAAAGCCGCGTCGTAGATCTTGTCTGAGCCTGCGATGGCACCAGTGTGTGAAGCTGCGGCTCTTGCTCCTGCAGTGCTTCTTCCTGCTTTGAAGGCTACTATGGGCTTCTTCGCGGTCACTTTTCTGGCTATTCTGAGGAATTCTCTTCCATGTTTTATGTCTTCCACATAGAGGAGTATGGCTCTGGTTTCTCTATCGTACAGCAAATAATGCATCATTTCCGATTCTGTTACATCGCATTTGTTGCCGAAGCTCACGAATTTGCTGATTCCAATTTGGCGACCCGCTAAATAGTCCAAAGCGGCAACCCCGAAGGCTCCGCTTTGCGTAACTATGGCTATGTTTCCAGGCAGGGGTCTCGGGGTGGCAACCACTTCGTCCCCGGTTGTCAGGACTTTGGTTTCGGGAAGAAACAGCGTATCCACGCCCGTTTTTGAATAGTACACGCCTAAACAGTTGGGTCCCAGAATCCTCATTCCTGCTTTTTTGGCTGTTGTCACAAGTTGTTCTTCGAGTTCATTGTTTCCGATTTCTCTGAAGCCAGAGCTGATTATGATGGCGGTCTTGACTTTTTTAGTGGCTGCGTCTTCCATTATCTTTGGAACGACCTTCGCTGGAACCACGATCACTATCAATTCCAGCTCTCCAGGGATCTCGGTTACAGAAGGATAACATTTGAACCCTAGAATGGATTCCTCGTTTGGGTTGACTGGGTAAACTTCTCCTTTGAAGATTCCTCTCGTTTTGTTCACGGCGAAGTTCTTGAAGATCACGTGCCCAGCCTTTTCTGTCTTCTTGGTGGCTCCAATGATAGCGGCAGAGCGAGGGTTGAAAAAAGTGCCCAGCCTCTTAATCTCTTCCATAACTTTTCCCAGTGTTCTCTTAGAGAGGCGCATGTGTTTATGTCTTACCCTTCAAAACCAGCCTGTGAAGGTCTTCTGCTTGGATTCTGCCTCATGCTTTTCTGACGATGACTATTGGTTTATGCTCTAGCTTCGCAAGCATGTCCCAACTCACGTCCGTGATCTCTACTTTGAATCTTGCAGCCATATCCCACACCGTGGCTCCCGAGCCTGGTCCCCTTGCCCCGTCTGCAATATGGGCAATTTTCAACGCTTCTCCAGCCTTCAAGCTGTACCCTGCAACGGCCAGCGGAGTTGAACGTTTCTTGAGTCTAAGGAACCTGCCTATGATGTAAGAGCAGACTCCTCCATGAGACTGGATGCCCTTCATCGGTTTCGGGCGAGGAGTGAAATGGAAGTTCCTGAAC
>CAYLSJ010000229.1:0-1820 GCA_964386655.1 uncultured Candidatus Bathyarchaeia archaeon
CCACTCAACACGCGGCGGGCAGTGTAGACCATCTGACCCCATTCTGTGGCGAGCAGACGACTGATTCTCTCAGCTGTCTTCAAATCATGCGTCTGCTTGAGTAACACGATGTTCTCGGCATCAAGGTCGGCAATTGCCATAGGTGCTAAGGGAATGTTGTCCAAGGTGTAGACTTTGAGATGGACTTCGGGCACGGCTCTTCCGGCACCGTCAGCGTCAACAACAGGAACACCGCGTCTTGCAGCCACATCCACAGCAGCCAGTGTGTTGAATCCGCCTAGCTCGACAGGAATCATGGCGAAGGCTTGCTTGCCCAGGAATTCTTCAAGCGTCTTCAGAGTTTTGACCGCGGCGTCGCTATGATAAGCTACGGTTGTAGTTGCGCCCACGCATGCAAAGTTGATCACAATTGCATTGTCTGGAACTTCAGTTGGGTCGATGAGTTGAACCGTGCAGCGGTTCTCAACCAGTCTTTCTACTATGTTGAAGCCCGTCTGTGGGTCGCCGCCTCCACCACTCGCAAAAATAGAGGCGCCTTCAACCAGGTCTGTTAAGTCTTGCTCAGTAAGTCTTCTCATGCGTACCACACTTTCACTTCATCTAAACTGCACTGTCTCATCGTCTAGAGCTTTCTTTTTTGCAGATAAATGTTTGACGGAGAAAGAGCTTCGCTGAGGCTGCTGGAAACAGTTATGTTGTAGATCGTGTATGAGAAAGCCCTTGCTTGGTGGACAATCATGGTTGCTAAAGTTGCTATAGTCGAGTTGGAGAAAGATGCTGCCCAATCATTGAGGCATGCCTTGTCACTCATTGGAAAGATTGATGATCTAAACACTTCAAAAGAATCTGTGGTCATAAAAGTAGGCGTTTTTGACCCAAAGGCAGACCATCACACGTCTGTTGACGTAGTTTCAGCCATACTCAAGAGCTTCAATAAGGCTCCTCAGATTTACATTGCAGAATCAGACAACTATAAAGGAACAGGATCAGAGAGACTTCAGAAATGGAAGACGCTTTTCTCAGAGCGAGTTGTGCCCTTTAACCTATCAGAAGACACGGATACAAGAATGGTAAAGATTGCAGACGAGAAAATAGCGCTGTCCCACATACTCTTCAAACCAAATGTTCTGGTAAGCACACATATACTGCGCACTTATGACCAAGGCAGCGTTTTGAAGAATCTACTAGGCGTAATTCCAGACCGAAGGAAAGTGAGATTCCATAAGAAGCTGGCAGCAACTCTCATGGATGCATACGAAGCAGTAGGAGGAATAGACCTTGCAGTCTTAGATGGCACTCATGTAACATTCGGCACCGCTCCCAAAGAGAAACAAGCGCCCGTAAACCTGCTCATAGCGGGCAGAGACGCAGTTGCCGTTGAGACGGTTGGCGCAACGATTGTTGGGCTGAAGCCAGAGAAAGTGCCAGTCATACGGGAGGCTATGAAGAGAAGCATAGGCGAAAGCAACATTGACAATATCGAAGTTGTTGGATTATCCTTGGAAAGCGCTAAGGAAAGAGTCAGCCGTTCGATGGCTAAGTAAAACCAACTGCTAAGTCTTTTCTCATTTCTTGAGCTTTTATTGTCGAGCTTAACGGTTGATTTATTATTTAGTAGTGCGGTAAGGGTTTTGTAAAATCTCATGGCGAGTGAAAGGGGCTCCTCTGTTGCAGGGCAATGAGAGAAACGAGAAGATTCTTGAGCTGGCAAAGCGCCGTGGCTTCTTTTGGTCTTCATATGAGATTTACGGCGGTGTCAGTGGCTTCGTCACGTTTGGTCCATTAGGCGCAGTTTTGAAGCGTCGAATCGAGGACAAGTT
>CAYLSJ010000230.1:0-1813 GCA_964386655.1 uncultured Candidatus Bathyarchaeia archaeon
TGAAGGGATGTGAGAGGAGAGATGCCTCAGCGAGTGTCATGCTCAAAATGTGGAACCATATTGTACGAGGGCATAGAGCTAACACCCCCAGACGAAATCATCCAACGCTTCGACGGCAGATGCCCAAAATGCGGAAAAAAACTCTCTTTCGAACACGGACACGTAGACATCAAACCCATAAAGTGAAAAAGTTAATCAACCTTCACAGCGCACATCCAAACAAGAACAGTTTTCAGAGGACTCAGGTATGACAAGCAAATCTGTGAAGAAAACACATCTCTACGAATACCACAAACAAAACGCGAAAATGGTTGAATTCGCCAGCTTCCACATGCCTCTGTGGTACAAGGGAATCATCCCAGAGCACATGGCAGTGCGGACGCATGTAGGCATATTTGACATAACACACATGGGCAGAGCCTTGATAACAGGCGCAAAAAGCGAAGCCTTCCTAAACTATGTAACCACAAACGACGTATCAGCTCTCACGCCATGCAGCGCTCAATACTCCACTATGTGTAATGAGAACGGCGGCATCAAAGACGACTTCATCGTATCTCGACTGGAACAGGAAAAATTCCTCATGGTCTACAATGCAGCTAACCGTGAGAAAGACTATCAATGGCTAATGCAGAACGCCAAAGCCTTCAACGCCAAAGTTGAAGACGTATCTGACAATGTAGCCATGTTCGCGGTTCAAGGACCCAACGCACAGCAAACCCTACAAAAAATCGCTGACACTGACCTGAGCAAGATTGAGCGGTTCAAATGTGGCTTCACCAAGCTGGCTGGAGCAGACGGGTTCGTTTCGAGAACAGGTTACACAGGTGAAGACGGGTTCGAAGTGTTTGTTTGGGACACGCCCAGCCTCAAACCAGACAAGGCTGTCAAAGTCTGGAATGCACTTTTAGACGCTGGCAATGAATTCGGAATTGAACCGTGCGGCTTAGGCGCCAGAGACACGCTGCGGTTGGAGGCAGGCATGTGCTTATACGGCAACGATATAGATGAGGAAACATCACCCTTGGAGGCAGGCTTAGGCTTCGTGGTGAAGCTTAAGAAAGAATCCTTCATAGGCAAAGCTGCCTTGGAGAAGCAGAAGGCTGAAGGCATAAAGAAGAGGCGCATGGGCTTGAGGGTATTGGAGAAAGGTCCTTCGCCGCGTCCGAAGCAGGAGGTCTGGAAGGACACTGCTCGCATAGGCTATGTGACGAGTGGCACGTTCTCCCCGCTTCTGAAGTGCGGTGTAGCCCAAGCCTACATTAATGTTGAGCATGCGGTTGAGGGTGCGGCGGTTATGGTGAAGATTAGGGATAAACCCTTAAAGGCTGAAGTCTGCAAGTTTCCGCTCTACGATTCGACGAAGTTTGGGTATGCGAGGCAGAAATGATGCGGTATAAAGACTTTGAGATTCCCGATGACCTCTATTATTCGAAGGAGCATGAATGGGTGCGCCTGGAGGGCAAAGAAGCCGTCGTGGGCATAACCGATTACGCTCAGAAACAGCTTCACGAAGTCGTTTATGCCGAGGTTCAGAAAGAAGGCTCAGAGGTTAAGCAGTTCCAGACCATGGGCACGGTGGAATCAGTCAAGTCTGTGTCTGACGTGTTTTCGCCTGTTACAGGTAAGATAACTAGGGTGAACAAGGAATTAGGCGACAGCCCTGAGTTGCTGAATCAGGAGCCTTATGGCAAAGGCTGGCTGGCTAGAATCACGCTTTCTGACTTCAAGAAGGACAGGGAAAAGCTGTTCACAGCAGAGCAGTATGTGGGTTATTTGAAAACTGTGGAAGAATGATCTGAGGGGTTCACGC
>CAYLSJ010000231.1:0-1790 GCA_964386655.1 uncultured Candidatus Bathyarchaeia archaeon
GCCCTCACCTTTCTTACAGAAGCCTATGTCTTCGTACGCCATTATTTCAGCAATTGTAAAGCAGTCGTGGGCGGTGGCGACTTCAATATCGTCTGGGCCGACTCCCGCATCCTTAAAGGCTCTCTGAGCTGCATGAGCCGCCGCTGTAAGGCCAACATAATTCTCCCGGTTAGTCAAATTAGCTGTGCCAGATGAGTAGCCTATGCCTGCAACCCAAACTGGTGTATCAATCTTAAACTCCTTAACCTTTTCCTCAGAAGCCAAGATTACGGCGGATGCTCCATCTGTTACAGGGCAACAGTCGTATAGCTTAAGCGGCCAAGCGATCGCCGGCGCTTCCAAAGCGTCTTTAACCGTTATCACCCGTTGGAAGTGAGCCACCGGATTCATTGCAGCATACTTATGATTTTTGACGCTGACTAGAGCCAAGTCTTCCTCTGTGGTTCCATATTTCGCCATGTGAGCCGTTGCGTGTAAAGCATAATACGCTGGGAATGTAATTCCGAAGTTGTGAAACTCCCAAAAGTAGTACCCAGCTCTCCCTATGAGCTCAAGTATAGTTGGGGTGTCAACCTCCCTCATTTTCTCAACACCAACCGCCATGGCTACATCGTTGTGACCACTCGCCACATCCAAGTAAGCTGTAGCAAAGGCAGCACTACCAGATGCACAGGCAGCTTCACAGTGTACCAGCCCAGCGCCGGTTAGTCCACAGTATTCAGCTGTGACTACTGCTGGAAGCGTTTCCTCATACCAACCTCCAGCTGACCCAAGTGTCACAAATGGAATGTCTTTTCCTGTTACTCCAGCATCTTCGAAAGCCGGTTTCACTGCTTCAAACGCAAGCTCCGCAAGATTCACGTCCTGCCTGGCTCCAAACTTGGAGTTTCCAACACCTATTATAGAAACTTTTCTCATGGTACTCACCTTGAACCTAGAGAATATAGCTACGATAGAGCATTTGACTTAAAAGCTTTGAAAACTAGACAGTGTTTCTGAAGTAGATTAAGTTGTCTTTTTTGAAAGACTCAACTCTATTTTCACTTAATAGCTCCTCTAGGTGCCCAGCTGCTTCTGCCAATCCCAGAAAAGTCTCAGATATAGGTAGGTTTCCAAACATCTCCTTTGAAACCTCATAGGGAGTTTTGGAACCTCCCTTCAATATTTCCACTACTTGCTTTTTCCTAGCTTCATGATGCCTGTATAGATTTCGAATCACAGATGAAATGTCGTATATTAGATCTCCATGTCCAGGCAAACCTATATTGACATCTAATTTCTCAACTTTCCTCAACGAATCCAAGTATCGCCTCAGAGTGGCGTCCTCGTTCAGACCAGAAACGAAGGGATTAGGTGTGATTTCCTTTAATACATGGTCGCCGGTGAAAAGCAATCTTCTTTCATTTTCGTATAAGCATATACTACCAATTGAGTGCCCCGGACAATGAACAACACTCAGTTTAATCTCGCCAAAATCCAGCGTGTCACCATCTTTCAACGTCTTGTTGATCTCGACTGGTTCGCAAACTTTTCTTATGACTCCATAATATTCTGGCATTCTATCAATGACATACTGCGGAACACCAGCCTCAGCGACTGGAGCCAAAACAGATTCGATGACCCTATCAAACTCCTCATAGAAGTTAGAAGCTGCATACCTCTCGCTTTCATGAATATACGTCTCTGCGTTTGAAAGCATCTTGATCTTATTGCCCATTCCTATGTGATCTACATGCCTATGAGTGAAAACGAGACGCTCCACATCTTCCAGCGACACTTCTAGTTTTATC
>CAYLSJ010000232.1:0-1779 GCA_964386655.1 uncultured Candidatus Bathyarchaeia archaeon
CTACATGAGCATTTGAGCAACCCAAACGAGTACATCCGTGTTGTCAGTGATGTTGTGGATTATGGAACCTCACCAATGCTTGCTGGCGACAGAGTATGGGTTACCCTGCCCAATGAGAACGTTGACGGCTACTACCGTATTGCCAACGTTGAATATAGGCTGATAGCTGAAGCCCAGACCCTGCAGACTACGCTGGAGTTAGGTAGAGAGCCGCCTTTGCTGGCTGACTACCTGTATGCTTTGAAGAACAAGGCTGGAAGCCTAGCGCGTTACAAGATTGGAAGGGTATGAAAGCGTGGACAAAGGCAGAAGAACAGTGGTTGAAGTTCGAGAAGACTTGCATAGAGAAATCAGAAAGCTGGCCTCGCTGAATGATCTAAGGATATATGAATTGACGAATGCCATGCTTGAAGATTACCTAAAAAACCAAGAAAAAGTCAAAGCATTGATCAAAAAACTAAAACTCGGCACTCTCCGCAGCAGCTTCCCAATAGGACTAAACCACACTGGCACGACGACATCGCAGAGTCTTACCCAAACCACACCAACGTCAAGCGACGCCACGCATGCGATCAATGTTCAAAAAAGGGATGGTGCTGTTGCGGATATGCCTTCACAGGCTAAGTGCCACAGCAACTTTGACTCTCTTTCTTTTCATCAGTGCAGCAACTCTGGCTCTTCTCTCTTTTAGTTTCTTCGTTTTTCTTCATCTCCTCACCTCCTAGGAACTCCCATCAATTTCTGACTCATCTTCCTTCGCGAAAGACATTTCCCGTCTAGGATAATTGATCGTAACTCGATAGTCTTTCATGAAAGTATAACCTAAAACGCCATCAAGAGGTACTCCAACTCCATCACAAAGAGACAAGTCTTGAACACCAACTTCAACATCAGTGGACTTGGCTTTGCCTACTTGAATTGACTTGACTTTCGACAGAATCATGGTTGTACATGCATAGAACCCGCTGAGAGCTTTCTTTCTGCCATGTGAGAATTCGCCCAGATCAAAGATCTGTCCGATCTGCCTTGTCACAACTGTCTTTGTTGCGCCGGTGTCAACTAAGAAGTTGAAAGGGCCTTTTTCATTAATTTTGGTTTCAACAACAATGAAGTTAGCGTCACTAACTAGCCTGAATTTTGTTGGCAAGCTGTGTTCTTGCTCTGGCTCTTCAAAGGCTATCTGCCTGCGTGGATAGTCGATGACTACTTGGTAGTCCTTCAAGAATGGTGAACCGATTATACCATCCAGTTGAATCCCTGTTTCTTTGGACAGTAGTGAAAGATTTCCTAAAGAAATTGGCACTCTGCTTTTGCGCATATCGCCGATTTGCATGGAACCGACAGCTAATATTTTCGATGAGCAACAACCACTAATCGCTGAGTCAGAATTCTGATATATCCCCAGAACTTCAGCGGCTTCCCGCCCAACAACTGTCACACTTGAGGCAGTGTCGACAATGAACTTGAATGGACCTTTATTGTTCAATCTCGCCTCAACCACAACCAATGGAGCTTTATCAGCAAATTCAAACTTCATTAATAACGCCTCGACGTTTTTTGTTAGCCACCTTAGTCGAGTCTTAGTTTTCTTCCGTAGGTTTCAGCAAAGCAGATTTCTTCGAGTGGTTTCCTTGGTCTGGGTCGAGGGGTTTCATTTGGAACCCCTATTGCCACGAGAACGACGATATCCATGTAGTCTGGTATTTTCAGGGTCTTCCTGACTTCGTCTTCCCATGATTTTGGCCTTGACTTGTAGTTTGCAATCCAGCACGTTCCATA
>CAYLSJ010000233.1:0-1738 GCA_964386655.1 uncultured Candidatus Bathyarchaeia archaeon
AAGAAAGTTAGGCTGGATGCTTTGGAGATAGAGCCAATTCACGTGGACCACTCGGTTCCAGGCGCCTACGGATTCGTGGTTCACACGTCTAGGGGCTCGATTGTTTACAGCGGCGACTACAGACTGCACGGTCCAATGTCTAATATGACTAACGAATTCGCTGAGAAGGCAGCGGAATCCCAACCCATTGTGCTGGTCTCTGAGGGAACGCGTGTTTGCCAAGAAGAAAGTCAGGTGATTCACTCCGAAGCGAGAGTTAAGGATGAGAGCAACGCCATTGTCGCAAACGCTCCTAAGCTTGTTGTAGTAGCCTTCTACAGCCGAGACGTTGACAGATTCAAAACCTTCTACGAAATCGCAAAGAACAATGACAGAAAGTTTGTGATTCCCTTAAAGTTGGCGCATTTGTTGAGCAAGCTGAAGAGCGACCCTGTGCTAAGAATTCCAGACGTAATGAAGGATGAAAACGTACTTTTTTACAAGAAGAGGAAGAAGACAGGCGAGTTTGCTGAATCCGACTACTACGCTTGGGAACGTCCCCTCCTTGATAAGGCGGTGAACTATGAGTACGTTCATGGAAACGAGTCGAAGTTGCTCTTTAATCTCGACCTTGTGAGCTTTACTGAACTGATTGATGTTAGACCGTCGGTTGGGGGGCACTTTATTCATTCTATGAGTGAGCCTTTCAGCGAGGAAGACGTGGGCACTGATGTAATGGATAATTGGCTGAGGCATTTCGGGTTAAAGTTTCATCAGATTCACGCTTCTGGGCACTGTCCATCCAAAGACCTAGTTAAGATTGTTAATAGAATTCAACCGAGGCAGCTCATACCGGTTCATACTGAATACCCCAGATTGTTCAAGGACCTGTTCAAGCGCCTTGATGTTGTGATTGTTGAAAAAGGAAAACCATACGAGCTGTAACACGAGACTTTTACGTGTTGCTACATTATAGAGCCAGAATCAAAATTCGTAAACAATAATGTCTTTAAAGTCAGCCAATAGATTTCAGCATTGGTGCAACCTGTTTGTCTCAGCAATTGGCAAACTTAGTTCTGCCGTTTTCAGTCTTATCTAAAGACCGAAAGATTTCCTTCACCAAAGAGATGGAAATGGCGACAATTTTTTACATGGCTGAGTCCGACAGAAAGAAGGGTGAAGGCATACTTCTGAAGAAGCCACTGGAAGAGTTGCTCTTCATCTCCGAAAACTGCTATCCCATGTGGCTTGCTCCATGGAGAGGAAGAACCCTCTTATTTGATGGTCTTGGGGTGTCACAGCGCACATTGACCTATGATGTGTTGCCTGACGTGAAAACGTTTGTTAACGACGTTGAAGGAAGCGCTGAGAAACTTGAAGCTTATTCGGCGGCGCTCGCCGACCACATCCATTACTTTAGGTCTGCTTCGAGGATTGAAGAGAGAACAATTCACGGACTTGTTACTAGCAGTGACTTCATAGATGACTTTTCCTCCTATCTTTCACACGCTGAAGCAGCCGAACAATCTAAAGTTAAGGCTATTCGTTTGTCTCCTTTTGTTGATGAATCATCGATATCAGCCTCTCTCAACCAACTCTCAGAGCTCAAAACCATCCTAGAAAATGACATAGAAAATCTCAGCTACATCATGAAGTTGCTTCGCGGCGCAACTCGAAAACACGTTGATGTCCTTCAAGAAGAAATCCGTGAGATTCAGAGAGACTTCAACGAAAGGATAGCAACGGCAAAGTCAGCAGC
>CAYLSJ010000234.1:0-1718 GCA_964386655.1 uncultured Candidatus Bathyarchaeia archaeon
ACTTGTCCGCATAAGAACTCAAGATGCTCATGATTCTCGACGAGACTTGCAGGTAAAGAGGAATATTCACTGACAGGAAAACCGCGTTTGGGCAGAGTCTCCAAGCCTTGTTGATGGGCATAGCTGACCTAATACCATATTTTCTAGCTTCATAATTACACGTACTGACCACGCCTCGCCCTTTTCCACCTTTCGGATCAGCCCCCACGACAACGGGTTTGCCCTTCAGCTCAGGGTTCAGCTTCTCCTCAACAGCGGCGAAGAACTGATCCATGTCAACATGGAAGATTATTCTTCGCTGAGGAGCGGTCATCCCTCTGAAACGCCTCCTGAAAGACAACTTGTAGTATCAAGCCAAGGCTTTCTGTGTTTCCCATAAATTCCGCTGGACAAGAGACGATTGAAAGAGTCTATACGGATTCTTGTCTCAAGGAAAAGCATAATAGTTTGAACAAGTCAGACTTGCTATTCGAATCATACCTGAATGTGCCTTGATGAGGTAATGGAAAATGAGCATTTTACTAACTAAAGAGCAACGGAGAAAACTGATCGATGAATTGAACAAAGGCGTGGCACGCGAAATAACCGCGATCATCCAATACTCCTATCATCACGTAATGGCTGAAGGAATGAACAGCCCAGCAATATCAGAAATGTTCGAGAAGACAGCTTTAGAAGAAATGCAGCATCTGGAAGAATTCTCCGACAGAATCAACTACCTTGGCGGAGTGCCAACAACCAAACCCAATCCCATCAAGGTTGGAGGCACACTTGAACAAATGGTCAAAGACGACCTACAAACCGAATACGAAGCCATACGATTGTACAAAGGACAAATCGAAATCGCCAAACAAATAGGCGACACTACAACCCGCCTCATGCTGGAAAAAATCTTGACCACTGAAGAAGAACATGCAGACAAATGGGAGACGCTGCTCAAGAAACGACCTAACTAAACTACACATATTTCTTTTACGTATAATAGGCCAAAGCCACAGCCAAGTATTACCCGAGTCCCTCTCCATACATCTGTCCAGGCGCCAACACGTCTGGAAACTGTGATTTCAGTTGAAGTCGAGCTTCATAGCACAAGTGGCACGCGTCTGCGTAGCTCTGCTCATGAGGCAAGTCAAACTGCTGAACCAAAGCTGCTGGACCACCTTCTACAAGCCATTTTAAGATTGGATGCGAGGTCGCATCGTAGGATTGGACTATTTTCGAGAATGGATGCTTCCAAGCGTTTCCAATAGAGAGCCCTTGGCACACATGAACATATCCTAGCGGGTCGACGTGTACTCTCTCCGGAGCCATCAAGTTCTCATGCGGGCATTTCTTGAATTCTGACCATGGCTTCATCGTAGCTTCTTTTAGTAGTTTCTTAGCCGCTCTTCCGCGATACATGAGTTCGCTTGCGCCTCCGGGTAGCTCTGCGAGTTTTGCCGGCATTTTTGCTGTAGCCATTATTCCGACATGGATGTTGAGCTGGGTAGCTGCTAGGACGCCGTTTTTCACTCTTTCAGCCATTGAATCCTCTCCGTGGTAGTAGTCGCTACTTAAGCCTAGGTCGGCGACGCCTAATTCTGCAAGCGGGCGCAACCATTCTAACGCATCTTCAAGGCTCGTAGCCCAGTAAGCGTTTGACAACGAGCCAACTTTGAAGCCCAGCTTCTTGGCTTCCTTGATTCCTTCAATCATGATAGGATAGTAGAGAAAGGGCT
>CAYLSJ010000235.1:0-1648 GCA_964386655.1 uncultured Candidatus Bathyarchaeia archaeon
CAACGACTCGAAAGTCGAGTTTTCTCCGAGGCAAGTGGCTAACAATTTTTTTGAATGACAGCGAGCTGTAAGATTCTCTGCGCATAGGATTCAAAAGAGAGTAATGATGAACTCCGCTTAGAGGGTCTCTGACAGTGATGCTTAGAATCTTTGTTCTAGGTCCTAGGAAATCGGCTACATCATCTGGTGTAACCACGGCTATTTGGCTTTCATTGAAGCCGTAATCGATTAACGCTGCCTCTGTTCGTCGACTGTGGTATGGTGCCCACGCAGCTCTGCCTTCACCGGTTTTGGGCACTTGGGGACCGACAAAGCTGAAGAATAGTGACGGGTTGAGTATGCTCACAGAAGCGAATCGTAACCCTTTGAGAAACGGAAGCAGATGGTACTCGCTCATGAAACTTCTGTCAGCAGTCAAAACAATTTCATAATCCTTCATAATGACTGCCTTACACTACTAATACCCTCAACAGGTTTCTTTTCGCTTTTTTGGCAGTCGCGTAGTACGCACGATCTGTGCTGGAAAACGCTCTCACTCTATTAGCTTTAATCGTAGGCATGTGCCGCAGAAAATCGACAATGCCTGTATCAGTACTCCATTATGCTTGGCTCGAAGCAATCTATCCACTCTTTGAACCACGAAAGTGAAGCCTCTTTTAACACAATCGTCATCAAGACCAAGCCCCGCATGAACAAGCGCATCAAGAACCATAATGGTTTGAAACAAACCGCCCTGCCTGGTCTTTTCTGAACCCACCCAGCCTCCGTTGAGCAATTGTTGCGATTTCAGCTCATTGATTGCAGCCTGCAAGTATTTGTCCGCGTTCGCTTTCGCCGACTGTTTGAATTCAGGGTTCTTGATAATTCGCAAAGCCGTTTTGATATAGGCTAACTGATTCCATCCTTTTGCTTCTTCAGGAATCTTCTCTAGACTCCTGGTTAGGTAATCACGTGCTGCTTTAAGGTGGAGCTGGTTTGCATCTTCCAGTCTTGCCAGAGTACTGTACGTGGCTAGTGTGATCCAGACTTCGCTTTGGGCGTCTTTCGGCAGGTCTTTTCTTGGGCGCCAATGCCATCCTCCGTCTTTCAGTTGCTGCTGTTTTATCCATTCAACCATGTTCCTAACAAGAAGCGAGGTTCTTTCCTGTCCCAAAAGAAGAACAGTCTCAACAGCATAAACACTGGAGTTGACGAGTTTCTTAGCCTCAACCATGTTCTTGACAATGTGATTCTCGATGAGTTGAGGAAAAGCCGAGGGGCAGTCCAGTGATTGAAGAACCGGATGTGCAAGATAAAGATCAGTTAAAGGAATTCTGTCAGCATTCTCAGTCAAAATCCTAGCTAAAACCGCAACAATAGGAACTGTATCAATTTGCTTCTTGAGATTGTTTGACAATGCTGCAAGTCAGCCTTTGCCTTGTTTTCAATGGTTGCTTCCAGAGATAGGTTAAAAATCCTTTCGAACTCTTGGCGCAGGGGGAACCGCTGACGCGAATTTTTAACTCTAGTTCCCATTAAATCATTATATATCCTAAAACCAGGACATTTAAGATAAGAAAGGGGCCTTTTCAAAATGCCGGCTAAGTTGCCAGCGTCCAAGCATTTTCAGATCGAGCGATTGGTAGAAGGTGTCTACGCCGCAGTTGCT
>CAYLSJ010000236.1:0-1646 GCA_964386655.1 uncultured Candidatus Bathyarchaeia archaeon
CCATAGGCAACAACCTACTCTGCGTCATGCTGGACGACGCCTTCATGCGCATAGGCGAACCCGAAAGAGTCACCGCACTCTTGTCTCAGCCACCGCTAAACCTGCCCATCAAGATTTTGAAGGTTCAAGAACGGTTCCTGGAAGAGATGCGAGAGCTGAGGGACGCTGAAGAGAAGCGCAAAGTCTTTCGCGAAGTCTTTTATCGCGTTCTGAGCGAGACGGCGGAGCGAGAGGGCATTCACTACTTGGTGCAAGGCACAATTCTAGCAGACATCGTTGAGACTGCCGGTGGAGTCAAGACTCAGCACAACGTGCTGTCTCAGATTGGCATAAATCCACGCGAACGCTATGGGTTTTTGATTGTTGAGCCATTGACAACTTTGTTTAAGGATCGGGTTCGAGAGGTAGCCCGCTACCTTAAACTTCCACGAGAAATAGCTGAGCGGCAACCTTTTCCTGGACCTGGCTTGTCAGTGCGCGTTGTTGGTGAGATAAGAAGAGACAAGCTGGATGCAGTTAAGAAAGCAACCGTGATTGCTGAAGAGAAATTAGCGCCATATGCACCGAGCCAGTATTTTGCGGTGATAGTAGATAACGTCGATGACCTATCTCATGATTCTCAGCTGCAACAAATACAATTGCAAGTGGCAGAGTTCTTCAAAATTCCTAAGGGACAAGTCAAGGTGAGGATATTCGAAGATAAGGCGACAGGCATGAGAGAAGGCAACAGGATTTATGGCGAAGTAGTTGCTATCAAGGCATTTGACACAAGGGGAAACGTTCTGCAACAGTCAACTCAGAATTTGGTTGAGTTGCAGAAAAGAATCCTTGACCGCAACGCATCCTTTGCGAGGGTCTTTTACGTAGTTGATGAGAAGCCGTTGAAACAGCCTTACATGGTTGCAGTGAGAGCTATTACAACAACTGATTTTCTTACAGCCAAAGTCACGGATATACCATGGAAGACTTTGAGTGAAACCGCTCAGAGCATACTCAGCTTGTGCCCAACTGTTTCAACCGTCTGTTATGATGTGACGCCGAAACCGCCCGCCACAATCGAGATGGAGTAGAAAGAGGGAAAGCATAAAGCCTATTGTAGTGTTCAGTTACGTCTCATAAGGTGACTGCCATGGTGCGTGTGAGAGTTCAGCGTATCGAATCTATACGAGACCCTGAGGGCAATCTGGGCAAGCGAATCGAGCTTCTTGAAGATCGGGTTATGCCTCGCATGGTGATCAGACCGCAAAGTGAAGAAGCTCGAATGGCACATGAAGTCATGCAGGCGCTTCAGCAACAATTACCAATGTTTCCTCAACAAACACAGCTCACGTTTCCGAAGCTGATTCTGTTCCTAACTGAGCAGGAGTACGAGGACTTGGATGTGGATTTTGATGTTAACCAAGTCTACGAGTTGGAATTGTCTGGGCAGGCTATCAAGTTCAGGAAAGCACCTTAATGCAGTACGACGAAATTCTTAGAAGACTACAGTCTTTGGCTGACCCGAAAGCAGTTGAGGGCATGGCACGGTTTGGGATTAACCCAAAGAACACACTTGGCGTGTCCATTCCGAATTTGAGAGCCATTGCGAAGGAAGCTGGCAGAAATCACTTTCTAGCCGAACAGCTCTGGTCCTCAGGTATCCATGA
>CAYLSJ010000237.1:0-1583 GCA_964386655.1 uncultured Candidatus Bathyarchaeia archaeon
ACCTCCTCAGGTCCGGCTCCAATGCTTCTAGCAACGACCTCTCTAGATTCTTCTAGGGCCTCTCTCGCTTTCAATCCGAAAGCGTGACCATATTCATGTGTTGGAGAGCCATACCACTCGAAGAAATAGGGTTTCATTGCCTCCAAGACATGGGGGTCCAGCGGCGTGGTTGTTGCGTTATCGAGGTAAATAGGTGCTCTCATATGCAAAATAGGTATAACATCGTTATATAAAGATATCGTTTTACAAAAGGAAGACCTGAAATCACAATATTGGCAGAATCACTAGCCCAAGTTTGGGAGGCCGCGGGATGCTTTATTCCGCGGTAGGTGCCCACGGATCCAGTAGTACCTTGATGACGTCGCCCTCTCTCTTGGTGACCGTTTGGAATGCCTTTTCGACGTCAACCAGTGGGTAGATGTGAGTTATGATCTTCTTGAGTTCAAATCTTCCGGACTGTATGATTTTTAGGGCGTCTTGATATGCGTGGGCACTGAGGAAGGACGCTTTCACGTCCAGTTCTTTCGCCATCAAATCTGCGTCCGGATTTATTGTCAAGTCTCTACCGCCAGTCAGGCCAACTATGACTACAGTGCCAGCTTTCCTCACCATTTTCAACGACTGTTCTTGGGCTGAAGGCGTTCCCGCAGTCTCTATGACGATGTCTGCTCCTAAGCCGTTCGTGAGTTTCTTAACCTCTTCAACGGGATCCGAAACCTTGGTTATGTTGACAGTATGGTCTGCGCCCAAAGCCTCCCCTACTTTCAGCCTAGAATCCCTTGTTCCAGCTAGAATGGCAAGTTTCGCCCCGGCGGCTTTAGCCGCGACAATCGCTAGCAACCCTATTGGTCCAGGACCGACTACGACGACTGAATCTCCCGCTTGGACATTCCCCCTCTTGACGCCTCGAACGGAAACCGCCAATGGCTCGGTTAAGGTGGCCTCCTTCCACTCGACCGCATTTTCAAACTTGTGGACAATTGCGTTTTGAGGGACATATAGGTATTGAGAGTATCCTCCCCAAAGTGGTGTCGGTTTTCTCCTGATTGGTATGTTGCATCCATACTCAACCCCATTTTCAGGAGAGACTGAGCGATCGTCAGAGAGGCAGAGGTTGTAGTATCCTCTTCGGCACCATTCACAGTTGTGACAGGGGATGATCATCTCGACAGCTATCTGATCGCCCTCTCTTAATTGGCGCCATTCTAAAGCTTCGCTGCCCGAATCCGCGACCTCGCCTATGAACTCGTGCCCAAGAATCATTGGGTAAGGCGGATTCCAACTGCCCTCCCAGATGTGCACATCACTTCCGCATATTCCGCAGTACCTCACTTTCATGAGGAAGTCCTTCGGTCCAAGCTTTGGCTTTTCGAATTTCCTGATCTCTATCTTCCTTGCTGCGGTCAGAACAGCGGCTGTAACCTTCTCACTCAATGAGACATCCTCTCTCCTTAGATTGAAGGCGAAACACAGAAACGGTTGACGGTTCGAGCCTAAAGGCTTCCCATAATGACTATCTTGTTGACCTCTTTTCCGTCGAGGCGGTATTTTCCCATTATCGCCTTCATGGCATCTTCGCATCT
>CAYLSJ010000238.1:0-1560 GCA_964386655.1 uncultured Candidatus Bathyarchaeia archaeon
GTTGACGCACTAATGGAAGCGTGTGAAAGGAACGTTGAGATGGTTGCCAAGTATTACAAGCTGAAAGCTAGGCTTCTAGGCTTAGAAAAGATGTATGACTATGACCGGTACTGCCCACTTCCAGGTGAGACGCCTTCCACCACCTACACCGAAAGCAGAGAGAAGGTTCTAGATTCATACAATGCGTTTTCGCCCGAAATTGCAAAAATCGCGCAGATGTTCTTTGACGGGAACTGGATAGACGCCCAGCTGAAGAAAGGCAAGAAGGGCGGCGCTTTCGCAGAAAGCACTGTAACCACAGCCCATCCGTATATCTTGTTGAACTTCACTGACAGACTCACTGACATGATGACGATGGCGCACGAGCTGGGCCATGGAGTCCACATGTATTTATCGAGGCCGAACGGCTTTCTACAGATGGATACACCAATGGTAACTGCTGAGACTGCCAGCGTCTTCGGTGAGATGCTCGTGTTCGAGAACGTCCTCAAGGAGACATCTGACCCAAAGATGAAGTTGAATCTCATTGCCCGCAAAATAGAGGAATCCTTCGCAACGGTCTTCAGGCAAATAAACATGACTCGGTTCGAGCAGAGGCTCCACAAAGCCAGGGTTGAGGAGGGCGAACTCTCAACAGACCGTGTCAACCAGCTTTGGATTGAAGAGAATCAAAAGATGTTCGGAGATTCGGTTGAAATCACTGAGAATTATGGTTACTGGTGGTCTTATGTTATGCATTTCGTGCACTACCCCTTCTACTGCTACGCGTACTCATTCGGCGAGCTGATGGTTCTTGCCTTATACGCAAAATATCGACAAGAAGGCGCTAGCTTCGTGCCCAAATACCTGCGATTGTTGAAGGCGGGTAGTTCTTTGTCGCCCAAAGACCTCATGGCACTGGCAGGTGTAGACATCACTGACCCGAACTTCTGGCAGGGCGGACTGGACATGCTCGCTAAGTACGTCGAGATGGCTGAAGACCTCGCAACAAAGGCAGGATACTAGGCAAGCAGAGTAAAGAAAAATGGAAGGTTTGTTTTTACATTATGGTTTGTTTGTTCTGCGGGAACACTGTGCTTGCTCGTATGTCGTTGCTTCCCAGCACGTATTGGGTGACTCTGTTTAGTCCTATGCCGCAGCCAGAATGCGGAGTGCCACCGTAGAGTCGATAAAAATCTAAGTACCAATCAAAGTCATGTATGCTGCCGCCTCTTTCGATCAACTGTCTCAGCATTGTTGAATCTTTAAGCCGTTGTAGCAACGGTTCATATTCATACTCTCTTTCAGCCGCGCCCACAGCCTCTCCACTGAAGGGCAGGATTAGGTCAGTGCTGTTCACAATGTTAGAGTTGTAGGCGCTCTGTTTCATGTTGAAGAACTTTATAGCTTTGGGATAATGCGTGATGAACAAGGGTTTGTTGCCGAAGATTTCCACCAGTGCCTTTTCATGCGTGCTCTTCAGATCGTCTCCCCACTTGACGCCAAATGAGCGCAGCTGGTCCACAGCATCTGTGTAAGTGACCTTTTTGAACGGCGGTTTCACATTGATTCTGTCTTTGT
>CAYLSJ010000239.1:0-1548 GCA_964386655.1 uncultured Candidatus Bathyarchaeia archaeon
ATGTGTGTGACAGGATGAAGCCTTCAAAGCACACCATAGCTGGCATGAAGACCCGCTGGTCTTCGCATAGCTTATAAGCTTGAATAATTGTGTCGAAAATTTCCTGGTTGTCGGCACAGTAGAACTGTATCCAGCCCGTGTCACGTTGAGAAAGGGAATCGCTGAAGTCTGCCCAAATATTCCACGATGGTCCCATGGCACGGTTTACAACAGCCATCACTATAGGGAGCCGAGCTGCAGAAGCCCAATGAAGCATCTCATGCATCAACGCCAAGCCATGTGAAGAAGTTGCGGTAAATGCCCGCGCTCCGCCTACTGCTGCGCCAATGCAGGCAGCCATGGCGCTGTGTTCAGATTCAACTCTGATGTATTTGGCGTCCATTTGCCCGCCTTCGACAAGTTCAGCGATTTGCTCAACAACAGTGGTTTGCGGAGTAATCGGATACGCGGCGATGACTTGAGCTCGTGCTGCTTTGCAAGCAAGTCCAGCTACGCGGTTTCCTGTTTCAACAATGATTTGGGTCAATTATGTTTCTGCCTCTCTTTCCATCGTGATGATTTTAAGTGGGCATTCGTGTGCGCAGACGCCGCAGCCCTTGCAGTAATCATAGTTAATCTTTGGCGACTGGTCGGGATTCAGTTCGATGCATGCTTCAGGGCAGAATATCCAGCAGATGCGGCATTTGGTACATTTTTCAGGGTTAATGCTGGGGCGAAACGTGCGCCATGAGCCAGTTTTACCTGTGCTTGCGATGCGTGGCTTAGAGAGCGGTGTAAGTGGCAGGTCGTCCTTGTTTTTTGGGGCTTTTGCCATTAGGTGCCACCATGGTAGAAGTAGAGTCTAGTATGAAGTCGAGGGTTAAAGTGTTTCGTATACATGCGTGAAGGATGGGTTGGAGCGTGTTTTGTTCGCTGCTCATAATTGTGATGGTTCAGCACTGCAGCCACCATCATCAACTTCAACATTGCCGGAGGTCTACCAGTTCTTTACCAGCCGTTCATAGGCTAAGGCTGCTGCCTTTGCATTCTTTTCTCCAGCTGCGCCAGACCACACTTGACGTATAGCTTCGACCACGCTTTCCAGCTTGACTTCTCCTGTTGCTTTGGCAAAGGCTCCGAGCATTGTTGTGTTGAGCACAGGAAGCCCAGCGACCAAGAGCTGAAGCTCAAGGGCTATGCCTGTAGCATCAACCGTAGCGATGCGACTGTGCTTGATGTTCAGTTCTCCTGGTTTCTTGCGTGTGTTCACAATGACCAAACCGTCTTTCTTCAGTCCCTCAGTGACATCAACCAAGTCCAGAAGCCCAGAATCTAAAACAATCACGTAATCAGGGTTGTAGATTTGACTTCGAACCAAAATCGGCTCGTCCGACAAGCGAGCAAAGGCTTTCACAGGAGCTCCTCGACGCTCGGCACCAAAAAAAGGAATAGCTTGAACCCATTTGCCCTCTTTAAACGCAGCGCGAGCCAAAAGCTCAGCAGCCGTGACCCCTCCTTGACCGCCGCGACCGTGAATCCTTATCTCTTTCAGCACCACGCTTCTGCTCC
>CAYLSJ010000240.1:0-1536 GCA_964386655.1 uncultured Candidatus Bathyarchaeia archaeon
GCGTACTTGTGATTCTTGACGCTGACTAGAGCCAAGTCCTCCTGTGTGGTTCCATACTTCGCCATGTGAGCAGTAGCGTGTAAAGCATAATACGCAGGGAACGTGATTCCGAAGTTGTGAAACTCCCAAAAGTAGTATCCAGCACGCCCTATGAGCTCAAGTATCGTCGGGCCGTCAACTTCTCTCATTTTCTCAAGACCAATTGCAATGGCTACGTCATTGTGACCACTCGCCACATCCAAATAAGCCGTGGCAAATGCGGCACTACCTGATGCGCAGGCTGCCTCGCAGTGTACTAGCCCAGCGCCAGTTAGTCCGCAGTATTCGGCAGTAACTACTGCTGGAAGTGTTTCCTCGTACCAGCCTCCAGCTGATCCAAGCGCTACAAATGGGATGTCTTTCCCTGTTATTCCAGCGTCTTCGTAAGCTGGTTTCACTGCTTCAAATGCAAGCTCGCCGAGGTTTACGTCCTGTCTGGCTCCAAACTTAGAGTTTCCAACACCTATTATCGCAACCTTTCTCATACCCATTCACCTATGATCTAGAGAGTATACCTACAATGAAGCATTCGCTTAAAAGCTTTGAAAACTAGCCTATTCTCCTGAAATAGATCAAATCGCCTTTCTTGAAAGACTCAGCTCTATTTTCACTTGACAGCTCTTCCAGGTGCCCCGCCGCCTCTGCCAGCCCAAGCAGAGTCTCGGACATAGGTAGGTTTCCGAACATCTCCTTCGAAACCTCGAACGGAGTTTTGGGGCCTCCCATCAATATTTCAGCGACCAGCTTCTTCCGTGCATCGTGATGCGCATATAAATTTCGAACGACCGATGGAAAATCGTAAATTAGGTCTCCATGTCCGGGCAAGCCTATCTCAACGGGTAGTTTTTCGACTTTCCTCAACGAGTCGAGGTATCGTTTCAGAGTTGCGTGCTCGCTCAAGCCGGAAGCAAAAGGGTTAGGCGTGATTTCTTTTAACACATGGTCACCCGTGAAAAGCAGTCTCCTTTCATTTTCATATAGACATATGCTGCCAATTGAATGCCCTGGGCAATGGATGACATTCAGCTTGATTTCGCCAAAGTCCAGCGTGTCACCGTCCTTCAACGGCTTATCGATTTCAACTGGCTCGCAGACTTCTCTTATGACGCTGTAATATTCAGGCATTTTTTTAACGATATGCTTGGGAACGCCAGCTTCTGTGACGGGAGCCAGAACAGACTGTACAGTTTTGTCAAACTCCTCATAGAAGTTGGAAGCTGCGTTCTTCTCGCTTTCATGAATACATGTCTCTGCGTCTGAAATCATTCTAATCCTATTCGCCATCCCTATGTGATCTACATGCCTATGAGTGAAAATCAAACGTTCAACATTTTCCAAAGACACTCCTAACTTCCTCAAAGCCCCATCTAGAGCATCGATAGCTTTGCTTGTTCTTGGACCAGGATCGATCAGGCCTAAAACTCCAGAGTTGATGAGATAGGCATTAACGTATTTGACGCCGAAGGGCACCGGAATCTCTATTTCGAATATGCCTTT
>CAYLSJ010000241.1:0-1513 GCA_964386655.1 uncultured Candidatus Bathyarchaeia archaeon
CCAATAGCATGAACTGCGACCTGAAAACCAGCCTCATCAGCCTCCTTAATCAAGTCCTTCAACTGGGCCAGGTTGTGGTAAAGAATGCCAGCTGTTGAAGGATCATCTGTGTACGGTTTCTGTAAAGCTGCTGTTCGAGCCCCCAGTGAACCATCCGTGAAAATTTTAATGCATCTAAGTTTGAGGAACCGGCTGTTGAGCTGCCTACCCTTGAAGATGTCAAGGCATTCAGCAGGAACCATAGCGTAGACTCTTAACGGCAGCTGACTTCGTTTACTCAGGTTTTGGAGAGTATAGATTTCGTTGGGTTCGTATGCGATGCACGTTATGCTTGTTAACCCAGCCTTAACAGCATCTGCGCAGGCTTTGCGGCAAGCGGTGAGCAGTTCTTCCTCCCTTGGTTCGAGAAGATTCGATACCAAGTCAACTGCCTTTTCCTTCAATAATCCTGTGGGCTCATCAGTTTTTGGGTCTTTGTCAACAAACTCGCTTAGTGAAGCTGCTGTTTTCTTGCTTATCTTTGCGATTTGAAGAGCTCTGCTGTTTGCCATAGCAACATGCCCGCAAACTCGGGTGAGAAGAACCGGATTATCTGGCGAAACCTTGTCCAGATCCCAACGAGTCGGAAACCTTTTTTCCTCAAGTCGGTCTTGGTCCCAGCCTCGACCCAGAATCCATTTTCCTTTCCCAGTTTCCTGCGCTTTTGCTTTCACTCGGCTCTGGATCTCTTTGATTGAGGGAACGTATCTCAGGTCCAGCCATGGAAACGGGTGCCCAAGTGAAATCATATGCGCATGCGAATCAGTGAATCCTGGTACAACCGTCATGTTCTTCAAGTCTATGGTTTTAGTCTTTCCACCTATCCATTCTTTGACTCCAGAGCTTGTGCCTACATATGCAATCTTGCCTTCCTTCACAGCAATTGCTTCTGCATGTGGCGCAGATGGATTCATGGTTATGATGCTGCAGTTGTATAAGACCAGATCAGCTTTCATGAGACTTCACTCTCAAGCCTTTGCAAGGTAACACTGAGTCGGCTGTTTATTATGATTTACTGGTGTCCCCCAGCGCTATTATCTTCATAACAGACCAGAATCAGAAAAAATGATAAAGCACAAGTGCGAAGAAGTCGGGGTAGTTCAAAACGCGTTATTATGTCGATGAGGGCAATGCGCAATATGGCAGTCTAAACCAGAACAGAAAAGATTCGATGTGGGAAAGATGTTTATCGGCGGAACTCAGTGAAAACCTAGACCCAGTTTTGTCCAGGCTTGCGCTGTAGAAGTAGCCGTTTCTCATAGTTACGTCTAACACGTATCCTCGGCATAGGCTTCCTCTTCTCCACAGGCGCGATCTTTGGAGTCTGTGACCTGACTTTTCCAGCCTTGGAGAGACTTCCGTGTGTAGGCATCTGTTGCTTCCTCTGGTGAAACCAGATTCACGCATTCTTTTAAGGATTTTCCTTCTTCAGCCAATCTCATCTAAGGTTGAAGGCAAATCCACCCTAGGGTGG
>CAYLSJ010000242.1:0-1507 GCA_964386655.1 uncultured Candidatus Bathyarchaeia archaeon
ACTCGCCCATTTCCTCTATGCTTCTAAGCGCCACTTCTTCGCTGGCAACAGTCTCTGCTAATTCACGTTGAGTGGCAAATTCCACAACTGCCTCTCGGGCTGAGTCCGCGATTTTGCCAGCATCCGCGATTTCTTGTACCACGGCTTCTTTCTGTGCGATTCGCCGTTCAAGCGTGTGCTGCAGTGATTTCAATCTCGTCTTCTGCTCATTCTGCACTTGGCTAAGATCAGCCAAAGACTTGTTGAGTTCGCTGAGGCTGCCCGCAAACCTTTGTTTTCGAACAGTGAGGTCTTCAAGCCTGCGAGACAACATTCGCACGGTGGTTTGACTTTCAGCAAAGGCGCTTCTAAGCGAAATGAGACTTTGAGAAAGCTTGTCCAAACGCTGTTCAATTTCTCGAATTCGCTTGCTGTTCTCGCCTAGGCTAGTCCAAAGCTCAGCGGTTTCCTTCACTAAGGCGTCGTGTTGAACCTGCTTGGCAGCGACTTCTTTGTTCAGCCGGTTGAATTCTCGTTTGAATTGTCCGACGTTCTTGCGGTTTTCTTCGACCTCGTTGTTTATCGCCTGAAGCTGCTGTAAACTGTTTTCCTTCACTTTTCTGAGTCCTTCGAGACTGGCTGAGCTAGCACCTATTTTTGTCGTAAGCTCGGTTAGCCTCGACTTGATTTCGCCGATTTGAATCTGCACCTCTAAGACTCTGGTGCCGCCTTCCTCAACCGACTCAGAGCTGAGTTTCCGCCATTCCTTCTCGATTTGATGCCGCTGCTCACGCTGCTCATCTCTCAACTGCTTAAGTTTCTCAACCCTGCTGGAGGCATCCTGAATCTTGCTGGATAAATCCGCAATCTTTGCCTGAATCACGCCCATGTCATAGCTGATGCGCATGGCTTCAAGCCGTTTAACCTCGTCTTGAATAAAGTTAAAACGTAAAAGCTGGTTGCGTTCCCTCTCCAAATCGTCTACTCGCTTCTGAACCTCCTCAATCCTGCCCGTGGCAGTCTTGATCTGGATGTCAGCTTGACGCAGTTTATCCTCAGCCTCAGCTTTTTCAGCATCGTACTGTGCTATGCCCACCATGTCATCGATGATTTTCCGTCGCTCGGGCGGCGCTATCTCAGCCATACGCGTGATGGTTCCCTGCACCACGACGTTGTGTCCAGAGGGGCTTATGCCCACCATAGACAACGTGTCCACGAGGTTGGCGCGTGAAATCCGTCTGCCATTTAGGCGGTAGACGCTTTGTCCGTTGCGGTAGACTTCCCGTGAAATCGTAACCGTGGCGGTGTCAACTGGCATTCGACCGTCAGAATTGTCAAACTGCATGACTACTTTGGCTGCTTTCGACTTCTCCAGTCCAGCTTCGGGTGAACCGTGAAAAACAAGCTTGCCGAAATTTTCAGCTCGTAGCCTACGCGAACTGAGCTCTCCCAACGCGAATAAAACTGCGTCCATGACGTTGGTTTTGCCGCTTCCGTTCGGTCCTGTTATGACTGTGAAGCCTTTCTC
>CAYLSJ010000243.1:0-1504 GCA_964386655.1 uncultured Candidatus Bathyarchaeia archaeon
AATACAGAGGAAGAGGCTATGGCAAACAGCTGTTTGAGTTCATTGAGGATTTCCTTAGGAAGAGAGGCTGTAGTTCATTCGTATACTATGCAGATCATCCCGCTGCCATTGCCATATGTAGAAAAAGAGGATACAAAGAAGCCTTTATGGAGAAAGAGAAATGGCACGTCTTCTATCTTTCGCTGAAGCAGAAAGAAAAAGAGAACAAAAACTAGCTTCAAAAACAACTCGAAGACACAACAACTTTCTTTTTCTTTATGTCTTGATCGCATACGAAAATCAAGCAAGATCTGCCTTGTCTTCGCCAGAGGGTATCATTCCTAAATCATCGTTGAATTTGTGTGGGGCATAGGAATTCTGTCCCTCGTCCTCGGTTTGAATAGAGCACGTGGTGCTGAAGCCAGAAAAGAGGAGCCTTTCAGCTCCAAGAAACTGACCAGAAGGTCATGAGTGTATCGGCGTTATCGATTGAATATCTTGCATCAAAAGGTCGCGTTGTGTAGGCAGTTAGATTGCCAAAGGAATAGACTCGACTCGCCGTGCCACCACCGTACAAATTCCAGGTCATTGTTACAACGACATTAGTCGCGTTTTTGCCACCGAAGTTGTGCACATAGCCTGTCACACGGTGGTCAAATGCGGATGGGAGTGTCACTCCTGTTATCGTATCCTGAAGCAATGCAATAGCATTGGCTGTCAGTGGATTTGGGACGCCTTGTGGTCCCTGCGGACCTGTTGCACCAGTAGCTCCTGCCGGTCCCGCTGGTCCCGTAGCCCCAGTTGGACCTGTCGCTCCCGTGTCTCCTTTATCGCCCTTTGGTCCGAGTGAAAGTTGAGAAGATATTGCCATTGATAGGCTGTTTGATGCCACAATGACGATGATAAGACCAGCGACGAACATTCCTTTTGATACTCCATCAACCATTTTTAATATCTCCTTTTGCGTTCTGCTAGAATAGCTCGGAATTGCATTAACACTTATGGAGAACAATCGAAATCCAAGATTATTTCGTGACTGACTGTGACTGTGTGACTGAAGAAATTCAAGATCTGTATGATCATTGAACTCTAGCGCGCGGTTGATTTCTGGGCTTCAGTCCTTGAGCGAGACGTAAGAGCCAACGGCAAAAATCAAGTACGATAGCGCAGAAAGAATAAACGGAGCCGTGAAGCCCCATTGCGAGATCATGATTCCTGTTAGGGCTAAGCTGATTGATTCGGTGACGTGGAACCCGGTCCAAAGGAGTCCAATGTCAGTCCCGTAGGACTGTCTGTCGCTGATTCTTGATGCTATTGCTTCTTGTCCAATGCTTGCGATTCCCTGAACTGCACCGTAAGATATTATCAGTGCTGCAGCAAGAACTGGAACTGCGAAACCAAGAGTCAAAAACGTAGCAGCAAACATTATTCCGCTCAGGAGTATTGATTGTCTTATTCTTTTGGTCTTTGAGAAGAGATGTAAAGACATGCCTGCAAGAAGTATCTGCGCGCAAAAAATTAGGCT